>DASVWQ010000141.1:0-2215 GCA_036393135.1 Ktedonobacterales bacterium | reverse complement strand
ACCGCGCCGCTGGTCCGGCTCGTCCACAAGGGCGCCCGCTCGCCATTAATGTACGGCAGGCAGTAGAGGCCGTCGCTGCCAGCCTCCCCTGCCGCAGCCATCGCCGCATCGAAACTCACGTCGCTGTCCGTCGGCGGTGCGGCCTGCGCGCCCCCAGATGCGTCGGCGGCGAAGGCTGCGGCGCCGCGCTGGTAGACCCACTCAAGCAGCGCTCCTCCACTGTTGCTGGGGGCGCCACGCACGTAGAGGCCGCGCTCCTCGGTCACGACATAGCAGAAGTCGCGGGTGGCGGGGTCGAGCGCGACGCTGGATGCGCCGACACGCACGGCGAGGCTCGTGCCTATCGTGAGAACCAGCCGCCGACCGTCAAGCGCGTGGACGGCGAGATTGGCGAGCGCGCCATCGGAGGCGCCGATGTTGATGGCGCAGCCTGGCGCGAGACCCGCCGCCTGTAACGGCGCTGGCAGGATGTCGGTGCGCGTGTACGTGGTCGGGACGATGCGTGACAGGCGCTCCGGACTGACGCCAGTCAGAGCCAGCGCATCAGCGTCCCATTGGCGCTGGCGAAGGTTGTAGAGTCCGGTGGCGCTGGCCAGCGAGGTGTCGATGGCCCACTCGCCAAACCATTGCCGCCAGATCCACTCTTTCAGCCCCACGAAACGCGCCGCCTGCCGCCAGATGTCGGGACGCGCGCGCCGCAACCAGAGCAGCTTGGCCAGCGGCGTCATCGCATGGATGGGAGCGCCCGTCCGCTCATAGATGGCTGGCCCCTGGGGTGAGGCCCAGAGCGCCTCGGCGTCTGGCTCGGCGCGCAGGTCGGCCCAGGTCATCGCAGCGGTCAGCGGCGCGCCATCCGCATCCACTGCGAGCAGGCTGTGCATCGCGGCGCTGATGCCCACGCGGGCGACAGTGTAGCCCGCCGCCCGGACGCCCGCGATGGCCTGAGCGAGCGCCGTGTGGACCGCGGCGAGTTGCTCGCGCGGGTCAAGTTCGGCGGCCCCATCGCTTGAACGGCGTAGATTGGCGGGCTGTGACGCCAGGTGAATCATCTCGTCGCCCACGAACGCCGCTACCTTGATGGCGGTTGTGCCGAGGTCGATCCCGATCACGCACGGGCGTAGAGTGGCTGGCTGCGTCATTGGCCCTCCTTTTCACACGCCAGCGATGTACGCGGCGCCGCCCGTACCTGCCGCGCGCTTGTCGCGCGCCTTTCACTCGTCCGCGTCATGTCCTGGCGCGTCGAGCGCGGGCGACTCCAGCAGCGCCATCTGGAGCTGCTTGACCTGGCGCATGTCAATCTCCAGATTGCCGACGCGCTGGGCAAGATAGCTCAGGAAACGGGCCAATTGCTCATCCGTAAGTGTGGGCGCGGTGGCGCCAGCGGGCGGGAGCGCGAGCGGAGCAACCTCGCCAAAGAGGAGCTGGTCAGCCATGCGGGTTAGCTCCCACTGGAACGCCAGGAACCGCTCGCGAATCTCCGGGCGCATCCGCGAGACATCCACGCCGTTGATCCAGCGCCCGATGCCGAGGCGCTCCAGGCAGACCATCCGCTGGCGGCCGCCGCTGGTCTCGACCGGATAGACGCGCGTCAACTCGCGTAGGATGGGGTCGCGCTGCGCCCTCGCGCGTTGCGCCCGATCATTCACGTCGCCCAGGAAGACGAAGGTGAGCACCTTGAGCGGGAAGTAGACGCCGTCTGACGCGATCAGCGCGACCACCTCGACATCGCCCCACTGCGGCAATTTGCGCGTCACCTGTCGAATGACGGTAGTGTGCGGATTCGCCATCTCTGAACGCTCGTCTTTCCTGGCCGCGCTAAGGGGGGTTCATCATAGACCGCCCCTGGCGCGTCGGGGTCAGCGGTACACCGGCGCCGACCGACAACGCGCGCCGGTCGCTCATCAGTGTACCGCAGAATCCAGCCGACGGGGCGGCGCACGAAAACGTCCTCACCCGCTCACGCGAAAAGCGGATGAGGACGCAATGGGGTAGTGTGGGTTCCGCGCGCTCAGGCCGTGACGATGATCTTGCCGTGCATGAAGGGATGGAACGCGCAGTGATAGGCGAATGTCCCCGCTTTGGTGAATGCCATCGAGAACGTCCCACCGCCGTTGCTGATCGAGCTCGAATCCCAGGTCATCGCCGCGCCACTGTCACTTGTGGCCGTGTGCGGCACAGCGGTGTCATTCACCCACATCACGGTGTCGCCCACCTT
>DASVWQ010000140.1:0-12243 GCA_036393135.1 Ktedonobacterales bacterium | reverse complement strand
CCGCCGGAGAAGGCGTCGAGCAGGCCAAAGAACTGTTGCAGGTTGCCACTCTTGTTGATGATGGCGCTGAGGTTCTTCGGGTCGATGCCTGGCACCGGCACATAGGCCATGAGCCGGAAGACCAGCAGCATCAACAGGGTAAACAGGATCTTCTTACGCAGATCCGGCACGGTCCACATGCTGCGGAGCCGGTTCCACATGCTCGCCTCCAGTGCCACGCCAGCGGACGCCAGGGGCGATCTCGCCAGGGCCAACGCCAAACGTCAGGCTCAGAGTTCAAGGTCGCGCGCAGCCGGACATGGGAGCCAGCCTGCGCTCAGCGGGGATATCCCGATCCCCAGGACATGCTATGCGCTACTATACACCAGCCCTGCCCATGATGCGAGCGACGCGGGACTCTTCGTCCCTATCGTGCGCCGTGCGCCATGAGCAGGTCTAGAGATAAGCGCGTGTGGGCCTTACTTCTTCTTCGTGTCGTACTCGGAGGGCTTGCCGGAGCGCTTGGTGCGCTTGCGCTCTGGCAGCTCGATCACGGTGACGGAGCCACCAGCGGCCTCAATCGCCTTGCGGGCGGATTCCGAGACTTTGTGGGCAGTCACCTTGAGCGGGCGATCCAGCTTGCCCTCACCCAGCACCTTGAGCATCTGCTCCTCGTCGCCCTGGCGGATGAAGCCCTTGGTGACGAGCGTGGCGGCGCTCACTTCCTCATTGGCCGCGAACATGCCGAGGTCCCTGAGGTTGATGATGGTGTAGACCTTCTTGAAGGGGTTCTTGAAGCCACCCAGGTAGGGCATCCGCTGCGAGAAGCGGTTCTGGCCGCCCTCGAAGTAGGCCGGAATGCTCTTGTGGCCGGTGCGGGCCTTCTGACCCTTCTGGCCACGGCCAGAGGTCTTCATCCGGCCAGAGCCGTGACCACGACCCAGGCGCTTGTGCGATTTGCGCGCTCCATAGGGAGCGCTCAGGTCGGAGAGCTTCACTGGGTCACCTCCTCCACCGCTTCAACGCGCAACAGATGCGACACTTTGTTGACCATCCCCCGGATGACGGGGGTGTCTTCGCGCTCCACCGACTGGTGAAGATGGCGCAAGCCAAGCGCCGCGACTGTCGCCTTCTGCTTCGCGTTGTAGCCGATGACGCTCTTGATATAGGTGATGCGTATCTTTGCCATTGTCATCGCTCCAACCGCGCCGCCAGCAGGGCTATCCACCCCGCGCGGCGCGTCTCACTCGTGCGTCATCGGTCTAGCGACGCGGGCCACCGCCGCCGGGGCGACGCGGACCGCCACGCCCAGGGCCGCCAGGGCCACCGCGACCAGGGCCGCCAGGGCCGCCAGGGCCGCGCTCGCCACCGCGTCCGCCGCGGCCACCACGCTCACCGCCACGCTCGCCGCGTCCGCCACGCTCTTCGCGCTCCTCGCGCTGGACAGGCGCCAGCGCGGCGGCCTGGGCAGCGGCCTCAGCGATCTGCGCGGCCCGCCGTGGGCCGACCAGCTCGCGTACGGTGCGGCCACGGCGGGCCGCCTCAGCCTCGTAGGAGCGCAGGCCGCGCAGGCTCTCGACCGTCGCCATGACGGTATTGAGCGCGTTCGAGCTGCCCAGCGACTTCGAGAGGATGTCGCGGATACCGACGGCCTCGACGACCGCCCGCACTGCGCCCCCCGCGATGACGCCGGTGCCGGGCGCCGCCGGGCGCAGCAGCACCTCGGAGGCGGCAAAGCGCCCGCGCGACTCGAAGGGGATGGTCGTGCCGAGCAGCGGCGCCTCGATCAGCCGCTTCTTGGCGTCCTCGACCCCCTTGCGGATCGCCTCGGGCACCTCGGTCGCCTTGCCGATGCCCACACCCACATGGCCGGCGCGGTCGCCCACCACGACGAGTGCGCGGAAGCTGAACCGCCGCCCGCCCTTGACTACTTTCGAGACGCGATCGACCTTGACGACCGTTTCCTGGAGGTCGAGCCGCGCTGCGTCAATCTTCGGCATGTATCTTCGATCTCCTCGCGTCTAGAAGTCGAGTCCGCCCTTGCGGGCGCCATCGGCCAGCGCGGCTATACGTCCGTGGTAGATGTAGCCACCGCGGTCAAATACGACGCGCTGGAGGCCAGCGGCCTTCGCGCGCTCCGCGACGAGCAGGCCCACCTTGTAGGCGAGCTGGACACGGCGGTTGGCCTCGATGCCATGATAGGCCCCGGCGGTCGCCTCTTCGCCCTCAGCGCCAGCGGCGAGCGCGCCCTTCACCTTCGCCAGGTCGGCGTCACGCGAGGAGGCGTGCGCGAGCGTGCGCCCGTTCGCGTCGTCCACCACCTGCGCGTAGATCTGGTTGCCGCTGCGGAAGACACAGAGGCGCGGGCGCTCGGTGGTCCCCGCGAGGCGCTTGCGCACGCGCAGATGGCGACGCAGGCGCGACTGGTTGGCGTATTGCTTCTTGATCATGCGCTACTTCTTCTTCCCAGCCGCCTTGCCGGCCTTACCCGCCTTCCGCCGAATGACCTCATTGGCGTACTTGATGCCCTTGCCCTTGTATGGCTCCGGCTTGCGGATGGCGCGGATGTTGGCTGCGACCTGCCCGACGAGTTGCTTGTCGATGCCGCTGACGGTGAGCTTGGTCGTGCCGTCAGTGGTGAACGAGATGCCCGCCGGAGCGTTAACCATCACGGGATGCGAGTAGCCGACCGAGAAGACGAGATGATCGCCCACTTTGGCGACGCGGTAGCCCACGCCGTTGATCTCCAGCGACTTGCTGAAACCCGCGCTGACCCCGATCACCATGTTGTTGAGCAGCGTCCGCGAGAGGCCGTGCAGCGACTTGCTGGTCTTGCTGTCATCTGGCCGCGAGACGGTCACCGTGGCGCCGTCCTGATTGATCTCCATCGACTCCGGGAAGGTCTGCGTGAGCTTGCCCTTCGGCCCGGTGACGGTGACGGTATTATCGGCGCCCAATTCGACCTTCACACCGGAGGGTACTGGAATCGGAGCCCGACCGATACGAGACATGTGTCGTCCTCCCTACCAAACGTAGCAGACCACTTCACCGCCCAGCCCAAGCTGGTACGCCTTGCGGCCCGACATTACACCCTGCGGTGTCGAAATGATCGCCGTACCCAGGCCACCGCGCACGCGGGGAATCGCGTCGCGCCGCGTATAGACGCGCAGGCCGGGCTTGCTGACGCGCTTGAGCTGGGTCAGCACGGAGCGCTTGTCCACATAGCGCAGCGTCACGATGATCGCGCCCTGTGGGCCATAGGGATTCTCTGGCCGCCTATCGACCGCGAAATCCTTGACATAGCCTTCCTCTTTGAGGATCTGCGCGATGGCGATCTTCATGTTCGAGGAAGGGATGGATACGCGCGTGTGGCGCGCCATGATCGCGTTGCGGATGCGGGTCAGCATGTCCGCGATGGGATCGGTCATGTTCATTGCCGCGTGTTCTCCTCGCCAGTCCTACCAGCTCGACTTTGTCACGCCGGGAAGCTCGCCCCGCAGCGCACGCTCGCGGAAGCAGATGCGGCAGAGGCCGAACTTGCGGATATACCCACGCGGACGGCCGCAGACGGAGCAGCGGTTGTGCTGCTGGGTCGAGTGCCTGGGCTTACGCTGGGACTTGACGATCATCGAAATCTTTGCCATCGTTGCCCCCTCCAGGGCGAGAGACCGGGCTTCGGCGCAGCGCCGGTTTCCGGGCTCTTTGTCCCGCTCTTATGCGGTTGCTTCAATTCGCGAACGGTTCATACGGTTCGTTTGGGCGCGCTCCCCTGAGCCACGCCAGCCGCCGGGCCGCTCCCGTTCCGGGGAGTCAGGCGCGCGGCGGGGCGCCAGGGTTGCGCATGCCCTACTTCTTGCTGAAGGGCATGCCCATCAGCGCGAGCAGACGGCGGCCTTCTTCGTCGGTGCGGGCGGTCGTCACGATGGTGATTTCCATGCCGCGTACCTTGTCGATCTTGTCGTAATCGATCTCCGGGAAGGCAAGCTGCTCTTTCATGCCGAGCGTGTAGTTGCCGCGCCCATCGAAGGCGTCGGCAGGGACACCCTGGAAGTCGCGCAGCCGTGGCAGCGCGAGCGTCATCAGCTTCTCCAGGAAGTCGAACATGCGCTGGCCGCGCAGCGTCACCATCACGCCGATGGGCATGCCCTCGCGCAGCTTGAACGCCGCGACGGAGCGCTTGGCCCGCGTGACGACGGGCTGCTGGCCAGTGATGTCGGCGAGATCGCGGCGGGCATTCTCGATGGCCTTGGGATTCTGCGTCGCTTCGCCCAGGCCGATGTTGATGACCACCTTATGCACTGTGGGGACCTGCATCGGGTTCGCGTAACCGAACTCCTTGCGCAGCCCCGGAACGACCTCGTTCAGATAGCGGCTCTTCAGGCCGGATGTCGTTGTCGTGGCCACGGCTTAATCCCTCGTGTGCTCTTCAATCAGCTTGCCGCAGCGCTTGCAGACGCGGCGCGTCCGCATCTTCTGGTCGGTTCCCGACGCGACGCGGTCGTGTCCGATGCGGGTCGGCTCGCCGCACTCGGTGCAAATGACCATCACGTTTGATGCGTGCAGTGGCATCGACTTCTCGATGATGCCCGCCGCCATGGTTGCGCCCGCCCGCACATGCTTCTTCACGATGTTGAGACCTTCGACAATGACCTTATTGTCGCGAGGCATCGTAGAAATGACCTTCCCGCGCTTGCCCTTGTCTTTGCCGGCCAGCACGAGAACATTGTCTCCCTTATGCACGTGTAGCTTGGCCAGGTGCAGGGGCTTGCGCTCTTTCTTGTCAGCGTTCGCCATATGCGTTACGTCCCTCGTTCCCTTGCCCTTTGGCCTGGATGTGCCCGTTCAATCGCCCCACCAGGGAGCGTCGCGTCGCGCGTTAGAGCACTTCCGGCGCGAGCGAGATGATCTTCATGAACGCGCGGTCTCGCAACTCGCGCGCGACCGGCCCGAAGATGCGCGTCCCTCGGGGGTTGTTGCCCGCCGAGATGATGACGGCGGCGTTGTCGTCGAACCGGATGTGGCTGCCATCGGGGCGGCCATATTCTTTGGCGACGCGCACGACCACCGCCGTGACGACCTCGCCCTTCTTGACGGCGCCGTTGGGCGCAGCCTGCTTGACGGACGCCTTGATGATGTCGCCGACACTCGCGTAGCGACGGTTCGAGCCGCCCATCACGCGGATGCACATGATCTCTTTGGCGCCGGTGTTGTCGGCTACTTTGAGCCGGGTCTGCACCTGAATCATCTACTGGCCCTCCGTCTCCGGGTCGAGCTGTGACACGACCTGCGCCACCGAGGGGGCCTGCACCGCGCGCTGGGTGATCTCCACCAGGCGCCAGCGCTTGTCTTTGCTCAGGGGCCGCGTCTCTTCGATCCGCACCATGTCGCCGATGAGCGCGTCGTTGTGCTCGTCGTGGGCCTTGAACTTGGTCGTGGCCTTGTAGGTGCGCTTGTAGAGGCGGTGGCGTTTGTGCGTCTCCACGGCGACCACGATAGTCTTCTGCATCTTATTGCTGACCACACGCCCGAGTTTCTGCTGCCGACGTCCGGCCTTCTCAGCGGGATTCTCGGTCGGCTGGGCGGCCCCGGTTGGCTGGGCAGCTTTTGGGGCGGCCTTGGCCTTGGCGGTCGTCCGGGTGGTGGTCGTCTTGGCGGCGGTCGTCTTGGCGGCGCTTGTCTTGGCAGCGCTCGCCGCGCTGGCGCTCGCCTTGGTGGCCTTGCCGCCGGTTGGTTTCGCAGCGCTCATCTGTTATTCCTCTCCGGCGGTTTCTTCAGGCAGCTCGCCCGCCGCCGCCATCTGCTGGGCATGCCGCAACTCGCCCAGGTGGTGCGTCAGCCGCGCGATGTCGGCTTTGGCCTGCGGGAACTGTCGATTGTTCTTCACCTCACCGCGCACCTTCTGCAAGCGCAACTCGAAGAGCTTGCGCCGCATGTCGGATAGCTCCTGGCTCGCCTGGGCCTCGCTCATGCCGCGGATTTCGCGACGGCGATCACTCAGCTTCGACACCTTCGGCCTCCTGTCGCACGATGAACTTCGTCTTGATCGGCAGCTTGTTCGACGCGAGCCGCATCGCCTCTTTGGCGACCTCCTCGCGCACGCCACCCAGCTCGAACAGGATGCGCCCTGGCTTGACGACCGCGACCCAGTGGTCGGGGGCGCCCTTGCCGGAACCCATCCGCGTCTCGGCGGGCTTGGCCGAAATGGGCTTGTCCGGGAAGACGCGAATCCACACTTTGCCACCGCGCCGGATGTAGCGGTTGATGGCGATGCGAGCGGACTCGATCTGCCGCGCTTCGAGCCAGACCGGCTCGAGCGCCTGCAACGCGAACTCGCCGAACGCGACGGTATTGCCGCTGTGGGCGGCGCCCTTCATGCGTCCGCGATGCTGCTTGCGATATTTGGTACGGTTTGGCGCCAGTAACATGACTCTTGCTCCTCGTCGGTCGCTGCCGCTCCCGGCCCGTCATCCGGTGGGCGCAGGGAGCGGCCCAAGACCAACCCTACGAGCGTCGGACGCCTTCGCGCGTCCTCTGCGCGATTTACCTGTTACGCGGCTGAAGTCCCCTGCCTTCAGGAATGGGAACAAAAGCCGCGTCGCCTGGTAGGGCGAAAAATACGCTCAACTTGACCATACTTCTGTTGCGAGCTTTGGCTCTCGCCCTGGGGCATCATGGCGTGCGGGTAAACCGCTAGAAGCTCCCGGCTTTGAACCGTGGGGAGATGTCACTCGTCCGTAGATTCCGTTGTCGGCGGAGTCACGGCGGGCGTCTCTGGCTGCGCAGGCGTCTCGGTGGGCGTCTGCGCGACAGGCTCTGGCGGGTTCAGCGGCGCGGCCTCTGGCCGGGGCCGCCGGACGGGGCGCGAGGCGTTCGCGATGCCCGTGCCGCCAGCGCTGGTCGGGCGGGCTGGGCCACGCCGATCGCCACCAGGGCCACTGCGCCGGTCGTCGCGGCGGTCGCCGCGGCGGTCGTCACGGCGATCACCACGCCGCTCACCGCGCTCGCCGCCGTGGCGCTCGCCCGACTGGCTCACCTGGGTCGCCTGAGCGGCGCCAAGGCCCGCCTGGCGCGCCTTCTCCGGCAGGATGTCGCCATGGTAGATCCACACCTTGATGCCGATGAGACCGGCGGTGGTGTGGGCCTCAGCTGTGCCATAGTTGATGTTGGCGCGCAGCGTCTGAAGCGGCACGCTGCCCTCGACCTCTTTTTCCACCCGAGCGATCTCAGCGCCACCGAGGCGACCACCGCACACCACCTTGATGCCCTTGGCATTGGCGCGCATGGCCTTCTGCACGGCCTGCTTCATCGCGCGGCGGAAGGCGACACGCTTCTCGAGTTGCTCCGCGATGCTGCGGGCGACGAGCACAGCGTCCACCTCTGGCGTGCGAATCTCGTGGATGCTCAGGCGCACCTTTTTGCCAGTGGCCTTTTCCACGTCCAGCCGCAGCTTCTCAACCTCAGCGCCGCTGCGCCCGATGACGATGCCCGGCTTGGCCGTATGCACCGTCACAGAGATGTTGCCCGCGACGCGCTCGATCTCGATCTTCGAGACAGCGGCGTTGTACAGCTTCTTGTTGATCTGCGCGCGAATCTTGCGATCCTCGACCAGCAGATCCTTGTAGTCACGACGCGCGTACCAGCGCGACTGCCAGCCTTCGATCACACCGAGACGAAAGCCGGTCGGATTTACTTTTTGCCCCAATCGAGCACCTCCTCTGACCGACTACGCCCGCCGCCGGGCAGCGCGACGCGCGCCCGCCGGAATGTCGGCAGGATCATCCGAGACATACACCGTGATGTGCGAGGTCCGCCGCAGGATGCGTGAGGAGCGGCCATGCGAGCGCGCTCGCACGCGCTTGACCGTGAAGCCCTCGTCCGCGACGGCATTCGTCACCCAGAGTTCGTCCGGATCCATCTGATAGTTGTTTTCCGCGTTCGCCGCCGCCGAGGCTACGACCTTATACACGTCGCGCGCCGGAATATTCGGCAGGAACTTTAGTATCGCCAGAGCCTCACCCACGCGCCGCCCGCGAATCGCGTCGGTCACGCGGCGCACCTTCCGCACGGGATGGCCCACATTCTTGGCGATAGCCCATGTCTCCATCGTTTCTCTTTGCCTTCCCGCGCGCTAGCGCACCGAGGTCGTGCGCTCGCTCTTGCCGCCCGCATGGCCGTGAAAGCGGCGCGTGGGGGCGAACTCACCGAGCTTGTGCCCGACCATGTTCTCCGTCAGGTAGATCGGCACGTGCTGCCGACCGTTATGCACACCGATCGTCAGGCCGACCATCTGTGGGATGACGGTCGAGGCCCGCGACCAGGTCTTGATGACGCGCTTGTCGTTGCCCTTGGCCATCGCCTGCACCTTCTTGAGCAGGGAGGGATGGATGTAGGGGCCTTTCTTTGTCGAACGTGACATGTCACTGACTCCTCAGGTCGATCTAGCGGCCCCTACCGGCGTTGCGCCGCCGGACAATGAACTTATCGGTACGCTTGTTGTGGCGGGTGCGGTAGCCCATCGCCGGCTGACCCCAGGGGGTCTGCGGCTGGCCACCGATGGGCGCGCGGCCCTCGCCGCCACCATGCGGGTGATCCACGGGATTCATCACCGAGCCGCGCACATGCGGGCGGCGGCCCAGGTAGCGCGAGCGCCCGGCCTTGCCAATGCTGATGTTCTCGTGGTCCAGGTTGCCCACCTGGCCGATGGTCGCCATGCAGTTGACGTTCACGAGACGCTGCTCGCCAGAGGGCAGGCGCACCTGCGCGTAGTCGCCCTCTTTCGCCATGAGCTGGGCGGCGGCGCCCGCGCTACGAACGATCTGCCCGCCCTTGCCGATGTACAGCTCGATGTTGTGGATGACAGTGCCGGTCGGGATGTTCTTCATCGGCAGGGCGTTGCCCACGCGAATCTCGGCTTCCGGCCCGCTCATCACGCGGTCGCCGACCTTCAGGCCATTGGGCGCGATGATGTAACGCTTCTCGCCGTCCACATAGTGCAGCAGAGCGATGCGCGCCGAGCGGTTGGGGTCGTACTCGATGGAGAAGACCTTAGCCGGGACGCCAAACTTGTTGCGCTTGAAGTCGATGATGCGGTAGCGCTGCTTCACGCCGCCGCCGCGATGGCGCGCCGTGATACGGCCCTGGTTGTTGCGCCCGGCCTTGGAGACCTGCTTCTTGAGCAGGGAGCGCTCCGGCTTCGAGCGAGTGATCTCCTCAAACGAGGCGACCGACATGCCGCGCCGCCCTGGGGACGTCGGCTTGTAATTGCGAATAGGCATGCGTATACTCCCCAGCGCGGCTTTACGCCTGCAACTCGGCGATGGACTGGCCGGCGGCCAGCGTCACAATCGCCTTCTTCCACGGACGCGCGTCGCTGCGATAGATGCCCTTGCGGGTGCGTGTCTGGTGCGGCTTGCCCCGCATGCGGACGGTGTTCACGCGGACGACCTTCACATTGAAGATCCGCTCGACCGCCTCACGTATCTCGTGTTTGTTGGCTTCGAGGGCCACGGTGAAGGTATAGCGCGGGACGACGGCGCCGGTGGGAGTCGTCGTAGTCTGCAGCAGCACACTCTTTTCAGTGATGTGGCCCTGCTTGATGACCTCGGTGATTTCCATCGTCGTCTATCCTCTCGCCTGTGCAGCGGCTTCCATCTCGCGGCGGGCCTTGCGGCGGGCAGCGGCGCGTGGGTGCCTACGAGCGACGAGCGCGTCGTCGGCCTCGGCGCCAAACATCGCGACGATCTGCTCGACCGTGGCGACGGGCATCAGCACCTTGTCATATTTGAGCAGCTCGACCACATTGATCGAGGAGACGTGTCCCATCTTCACCCGGTGGATGTTGCGCGCAGAGTAGATGACGTTCTCGTCACGCTCTGGCATCAGCACGAGCACGTTGCGGTCGATGGGCAGGGCGGCCAGGAGCGCCTCCATGTCCTTCGTGCGCGGGGCCTCGAAGGTCAGACCGTCCATCAGCAGCAGGTTGCCGTTGAGGGCCTTGTCGGAGAGCGCCGAGCGAATGGCCAGACGCTTCATGCGGCGCGGGATCGCGCGGTCGTAGGTGTGCGGGCGCGGGCCAAAGACGCTGCCGCCACCACGCCAGTGCGGCGCGCGGGTCGAACCCTGGCGGGCGCGTCCGGTGCCCTTCTGGCGGTAGGGCTTGCTGTTGCCGCCACTCACGAAGGAGCGGGTCTTGGTCGAAGCGGTCCCCTGGCGGCGGTTGACGAACTGCGCCGTCACGACCTGATGCAACACCGCTGTGTTGATCGGGGCGCCGAAGACGTAGCTATCCAGGTCGGCCTGGCGGACAACCTGGCCCTCCATATTATAGACGTTTGCGGATGGCATCTTCTGTACTCCTCACCCCGCTCTAGGACTGCTTCGACGCGGCTTTACCCGCGCCGCGAGCGGCCAGCGCCATCTGTCCGGCGCTCTTGCGAATGAGCACGATGCCGCCGTTTGGTCCGGGGACCGATCCCTTGACGACGAGCAGGTTGCGCTCAGGGTCGGCCTGTACGATCTCCAGGGCCTTGACCGTGACGCGCTCGTGGCCCATGCGTCCAGCCATGCGCGTGCCTTTGTAGACGCGGCCTGGCGTGGTGCCGGGGCCAATCGAGCCAGGACGACGGGCGCGGTCAGACTGACCGTGCGTGCGCGGGCCGCCGTGGAAACCGTGGCGCTTCATGACGCCCGCGAAGCCCTTGCCCTTGGACGTGCCAATCAGGTCAACCTGCTCGCCTTCGCTGAACATGTCCACCTTGATAACGGCGCCCACTTCGGGCTGGTCGCTACCGACAACCTTGACCTCGCGCAGGAGCTGGAAGGGACCCAGCGCCATGCCCGCGCCACGGCGGCGGCGAGCGCCACGCTTGCCCTTGCCCTGCTCGCCAGCGGCCTCGGCCTCGTCAGCGGCGGTGGTGGCGTCGGCGGTCGTCTCAGCGGCGTTCTCGGCGGCCTTGCGGCGGGCTTCCTGCCGGGACTTGGCGTTCTGCTTCTGCTGCTGCTCGTGCTGGCGCGTGGTCTGCTTGAGCTCGTGTCCCAGATGCCCCAGCATCGGGCGCGTCTCGTGCTTCTCTGTCTTCTCGCCGAAACCGATCTGCGCCGCCTCGTAGCCATCCTTCGACATCGTGCGCACCTGCGTCACGACGCACGGGCCGGCTTCGATCACGGTGACCGGAACGGCGATGCCGCTGGGCAGGAAAACCTGTGTCATGCCCACTTTGCGGCCTAGCAATCCACTCAGCATTGCCTGATTCTCCTGGGCGCGCGTTTCACGAGGCGCCCGACGCTCGTTGCGCTGGCCGGGGACGCGGCCCGCTCTTCATCGAGCGATGCGTCTTCGGCTAGCTGGCGTGCCCGCGAGGCTCTCACGCCCGAAAGCGTTCACTCGCAGACACGTGGCGCGCTGCTCTGGTCGGCGCAGGCTTGCGCCTGGTCCGCCGCGAAAGCGCCAATCCGAGCCTCTGGCTCCTCGTGCCGACGCCCACTGGTCGGCTTGTCGCGTCAGCGTGCGGCCCCATCCGCTTGCGCGCGGACGGGCGCGACACCGCGCGACCCGTTCATTGCCTAATAGTTCAGCTTGATCTCGATGTCCACACCCGCCGGAAGGTTCAGGCGCGTGAGGGCGTCCACTGTCTTCGGATTCGGGTCCACGATGTCGATCAGCCGCTTGTGCGTGCGGATCTCGAACTGCTCGCGGGAATCCTTGTCGATGAAGGGGGACCGCAGGACGGTCCACTTCGCGATTTCGGTTGGCAGCGGCACCGGGCCAGAGACTCGCGCGCCCGTTTGCTGGGCGGTCTGGACAATCTGCGCCGCCGACTGATCCAGAATCCGGTGGTCATAGGCTCGCAGCCGGATTCGGATGCGCTGTTTGGTTGTGGTCGCCATACCCACTCTCTCTTTGTCGCGATGCGTTGCGCGCACGTCGCCCCTGACAGCCGCGCGACATCAGCCGCACAGAGGGCGCATCTGCTAGTGACGAACGAGAAGCCCCTGGAAGCACACGGCGTACCCGGTTGTCCGGGGTCGCGGGCGTCGCTCCCGCCGGGGTCAATCCCCGCTCGGCCAGGACACTCTACGCGGGAAGCCCCGCTCCCATCTCTGGGAACGGGGCCACCAGAACGTTAGATTTCGACTTTGGTGACGGCGCCCGCGCCGACGGTGCGGCCACCCTCGCGGATCGCGAAGCGGCTGCCCTCTTCGAGCGCCACCGTCGTGATCAACTCCACCTCCATCTCGATGTTGTCGCCGGGTATCACCATCTCC
>DASVWQ010000139.1:0-2815 GCA_036393135.1 Ktedonobacterales bacterium | reverse complement strand
TGGCGGGCTGGCTCCTCGCCGAGGCGATAGGCGATGGCGACGAAATCGCCCGGCGCGATGTTGCCGGAACGCTCGCGCATGTAGCCATAGAGCCGCTCCGCCAGCGCCCGCGAGGCGGCGACGAACTGCGCGGCGTCGCCCAGCAGCGCGCTCAGGTGGGCCGGCACGGCGTCATCGCCATCGCGGAAACGGGCGTGCCAGTCGGCGCGCTCGGCGGCCAAGGCGACATGCCCGGCGAAGAACCGCTCGCCCGCCTCATCCAGCGTGGCCGCCTCCTCCACCAGCTCACAACGGCTGGCGCGGTGATCCAGATGATGCAGGATCAGCCGCTCGATGCGCACGCCCGCCTGCGCGCTGGCGCCTGTGACGCGGGACGCGCGCGAGGTCGGCGCATCGCCTGATGTGGCGATTGGGGAGATAGACGTGTCCGCGCGCTGCCGTGCGCGTGTCGCGGAGGCCTGCCGTTGCGCCATGCTCGCTTGTCCTCCTTGCGCGCCTGCCATCGGCCCATCCTCCGCCCGCGTCACTGGCTGGGCGAGCATGGGGTGAGCGACGCGCCTATTATCCTCATTCTCGCCCAGTGTACAGCAAGCGGAATGTGGCGGGAAGCGCGGCGGCGAATCGGTCATCTCCCGGCTTCCACCGCCGCGCCACGACGCTATGGCGCGGGATGCTGCGGCAGCGCCAGCGCGAGGATGACCGGCAGCACCGTGAGCAGCGCCACAACGCCCAGCGTCCACCACGCGCCTGCCGCGCGCCGCGCCATGCCCGCCGCCTGCCAGCCGCGCGCTTGCCGCCAGGCCCGCGTCATGGCGATGGCGTAGACAGTCGCCGTCAGCAGCAGACCCACGACCCAGATGACGATGGCGATGGGCTGCCACGCCAGGAAACCCAGCGGCGTCGCCACTATCCGCGCCAGGGTGGTCAGCCCCGCCATCACCGCGCCAACCAGCAGTGTCAGCAGCAGCGGGGTCGCGCCAGCCCTGGCGCCGCTCCACACATCATCTCCAGCGCCAGGCGTGGAGTCAGACGCCGCGAATGGTGTCGCCTCTCGCATAGCGATGCCTCTCCTCTCCGCGCTAACCCGCGCTCTGGTCGGGGCCGAGCGCCGCCGTAAAGAAGTCCACTACGCGCTGCGTATAGGTTGCGCCGAGCGTGTTGAAGGACTGGGCATGCTTGGCGCCTGGAACCAGCCACTGCTGGACGTGCGCGTTGGGCGCGGCGCTGGCCGCCGTGTATAGTTCGCCCATGTTGGCGGGCGGGATGTAGTTGTCCGCCGAGCCGTGAATCAGCAGGATGGGGCGCGGCGCAATCCGCGCGATGACATCCACCGGGCGCACGGCGAAGTAATTGACGCCATAGAGTCCGAGCGCGGCGACCAGCGCTCCAGGTGTGAAGAGCGCTGGCACACCACCCTGCTTCGGAATCTCGCGCTGGAGGATCGGCACGATGTCGGCGTAGGCGCAATCGGAGACGACGGCGCGGATCGCTGGCTCCTGGGCGGCGGCGAGCAACAGTGTGGCGGCGCCCATCGAGACGCCCCAGCCACCAATCACACGCGGGCGACCCAGCTCCGGGTAGGGCCACGGCCCGCTGCGGATGAAGTCCACCGCGCCCAGCACGTCGCGCTGCTCGAAGTAGCCCAGCGAAAGCGGCGCTGGCGGCGACTGCCCGGCGCCGCGCATATCGAAGGCGAGAATGGCGAACCCCTGGCGGGCTAGCGCGACACTCAACTTCAGCAGCCCGGCGGCGGGATCAGTGCGATTGGTGCGGGTGCCGTGGACGAGGATCAGCGTGCGGTCGTCGGTCAGTTGGCCATTGGGCAGCACGCCAGGAATGACCCAGCCCTGGAGCATGACACCATCGCCCCGCGCGGGGAAGGAGATGGGCGCCCAGGTCAGGCCGCTCTGGCTGGGATCGCCGACCAGCGGCTTCTGCGGCGCATAGACCAGCTTCGTCGCGATGTAGGTGGAGACGCCCGCGTAGCTGAACATGACCAGCCCCGCGATGAGCAGCAGCGCAGCGACGCCGCGCCGCGCCACCGTGTGGGCGCCACGCGGCGTCACAGCGGGAGCCGGGGCGCCAGGCGCCTGTGCGCCAGATGCGGGACGGGTATCCTGAGTTGACATGTTCGCCAACCTCTCTGGCGCGCCCCTCACGCGCCATGGATACGGGGGAGGACGTGATACGCTGGCAGTCGCTAGCCATACGAGGAGCCAGTGGAGCGTTTGCCAGCGGCGAATACATCCACTCACGCGCACACACACACACGCACACACACAATAGCCGCCGCGCCTGTCATGCGCGGGTTGGGGATGGCCGCCGATACTGTACCATAAAGCCGATATGCTTTGCTTGCCTGCGCCTGTGGCGTCGCTCACAGATCCCAGCGCCTGCGCAGGCAGGACTTTCGGGCAGCGCGACGACCTCCCTGTGAAGCATTTGGCGCTTTGGCGCGTAGATTGCTACGAGGGCCAGAGAAAGCAGGCGTGACCGCGCCGTCGGCTGGCGAAGGGCGCCTGGCTGCGGGCCGCGCTTTCCTGCACGTGGACGACGCGGGACTGATAGGCGCGTTCGTTACCCGCCCTGGCATGTCTCGTCTTTGCCAGTGAATGCCTCGCTGCGCGGCGGCTTCAGGAGCGTCGCGCACGCGAATGGGAAGGTTAAGAACTGTGGTGGGGTTCGGCGTTACAGAATATACCATCGTCTTTCGGCGGGCGCTGCGACAACGCACGGGCCAGCGGGCCGCGCGCGCGGTCTGGACCGTCGTGCGCCCCATCACGCGCCCCGGCACGGCTGAGTTGGCGACACTGAC
>DASVWQ010000138.1:0-4740 GCA_036393135.1 Ktedonobacterales bacterium | reverse complement strand
GCCGCCCGCGCGCGAGCCGTCGAGTTCCTGGCTGGCGCGCCGCTCGACAATCGCCACATCCACCCCCGCCAGCGCCAACTCGCCCGCCAGCGTCAGCCCGGTCGGCCCTCCTCCGGAGATCACCACCGTGTGCTCGGTGGCAGCCTCACCCCCACTGACAGCATTCCGCATGTTGCGCCTCCTGATTCTGCCTGTTTCTGGCCTCGGACGGCGATTGTACGACACGCGGAGGGACTTGCCGCAAGCCTCACTGCGCGCTGTATAGTGAAAGTGGGAAGAAGTGGGGCATCACCTCCCCTTATCGCCCGCTTCCTTACCGCCGGCTGTACAGACTCGCCAGCGCTCTGCTAAAATGAGGGCCAATCCCCACCGCGCTCGCCATCCTGGACGCTGACCAAGCAATCGCGCATACTGTGTCATATGCTGGCGGCCACTTTTCACGCCCGTGGCGCCTTGCCGCATGCATCCACCCGGCAGGAGAGGAACACGAATGGATCAGACCACCACGCCCCAGACAGCGATGCGCGAAGATACCCTTGGCCTCGGCAGTCTGTCGCTTCATTACGCGACCTGGGGACAGCGAACAAGCCCTGAGCGCACCGTCGTGCTGATCCATGGGCTGACGGCCAGCTCGCGTGAGTTCGCGGGACTTGGCCCAGCGCTGGCCGCGCAGGGCTGGTTTGTGATTGCGCCTGATCTGCGCGGTCGGGGCCTCAGCGCCAAGCCCCCGCACGGCTACGGCGTGCCGTTTCATGCGAGTGACACGCTCTCGCTCTGCGATGCGCTCGGCGTCAGGACGTTCCATGCCGTGGGCCACTCGCTGGGCGCCGTGATCGGCATGTATCTCGCCGCGCTCTACCCTCAGCGCGTCAGCAATCTCGTCATGATCGACGCGGGCGGCGTGATCCCCGACGATACGCAGCAGGCCATCGCCGCCTCGGTCAATCGCCTGGGTACAAGCTTCCCCTCCCTCGACGCCTATCTCGGCCAGATGCGCCAACTCCCCATGATCCAGTGGAACGACCTGTGGGAGCAGTATTTCCGCTATGACGCCGAGGTCCATGCTGACGGGACGGTCACATCGCGTGTCCCGCGCAAGGCGATTGAAGAGGAAATGGCCGCGCTTGCCGCGCTGCGCTCAGAGAGCCTGCCCAACCTCGTGCGGCAACCTACGCTGGTGCTGCGCGCAACGGTAGGTCTGCTGGGAGCCGACCGCGGGTTCATCCTCCCGCGTGACGAGGCCGAGCGCCTGCAAACGGTCATGCCCGCCTGCCGTGTGGTCGAGGTTCCCGATACCAACCACTACACCATCGTTGAATCGGCATTCCTGCATGACGCCGTAGTGGCGTTCCTGGCGGAAGGTTGATCTGTCTGCCGCCTCACCCTGTCCCATATACCCCACGCCACTCTGGGCGCCGCTAGCGCCGCCCAGAGCGCCTGCCTGACAATATCGCGGCTGGTTCCGGCCTGGCGCATCGCGCGCGGGGCGAGCGGAACGCCATGTCGCCCTGCGTCAGCTATTCGCTGAAGAACGTGCGCAGGATGGGCGCCACCACCTCCGGCGCGACGGCGTGGGTCTGGCCCGGCAGCGTCTCGCGGCGCGCATTGGGCAGCGCCGCCGCCAGCGCCGCGACGCCGTTATGTATCCACACCGGGCTGTCGCCGCCGTCCATCACCAGCGTGGGCGCCGTCACGTTGGCCCATTGCCCCGCGCGGAACGGCTGCCCCGCCATGCCATCGCCCATCACCGCGCCATCGTAGGGCAGCGTCGGCGCTACCGCCTCCATCCCCGCCCACATCGGCGACTCGCGCATCTGGGCGATCATCTCCGGTGGGACCTCCACTGCCTCGCGCAGGAAATACTCCAGCGCGTCGCCGCGTCGTCCCTCCGCCAGCAGCGCGTCGAGATGCGCGGTGTAGTCCGCTGGGGCAGGTCGGCGCGAGTCGTCCACGATGAAGGGCGGCTCGTAGAGCGCCAGCCGCGTGAGGGCCACGCCAGCCGCCGCCGCGCGCAACACCAGCGCCGCGCCCGACGAGACGCCGAACGCGAACGCCGCGCCGCCTGCGACCTCGACCAGCGCGGCAAGGTCCTCGACTTCGCGCTCAGGCGCGTAGGGCAGGGTGTCGCCGCTCTCGCCCCGCCCACGCCGGTCGTAGCTGATGATGGTGAAGGCGGGCGCCAGGGCGGTGACCAGTCCCTCCGCCGCGCCGCGCGTGGAGAGCGCCCCGCCCACCAGGATCAGCGCTGGCCCGACGCCCGCCTGATCGTAGGCGATGGCCGTCCCGTCTTGTGAACGCACGCGATGTGTCATCTCTCTCCTCCTGGCGTCCTCTGACGCTCGGCGCTACTTCGCCTCATCGTCCTTGCGCGGCGTTTCCCGCTCTGCGCAAACCACAGGCGTGAGCGGAGCGCCCGCGCGCTATTGGAGCATTGTACCCGATGGTTCATTCTCTCTCGGCGGCGATGGCGCGGAATAGCGCGCCGCGGTTCACCGGGACTTCACGAGCGGGCGGATTTGTCGCGGCGTGGTACACTAAGAGGTGGGCCATCGCACGATGAGATGCGGCGTGACGGCGCTGGTGCGACCGCCGCGCGCGTGGCGCATGGCCACGGTTCGCCCAGGGTAAGGAGTGGCGCCGATGGACGCCTGGAATACTTTCTTCGGCCCCAATGCGGGCTATGCGCAAGAACTCTACGAACGCTACCTGCTGGACCCTAACTCGGTAGACGAGGCGACGCGCGCCTTCTTCGCGAGCGCGCCCCCACCCACCGCGGCCGCCGCCAGCGCGACCCCCGCCGCCAGCGCGCCGCCAGCGCCGCGCGTCCCGCTTGAGACCGTGACCGAGGCGGAGATTCGCCACATCGTCGGGACCGCCCGGATGGCGCGCATGATCCGCCAGTACGGCCATCTGGTGGCGCGCCTCGACCCGCTGGGGACGCCGCCGCCGGGGAATCCTGGCCTGACACTCGCCGCGCAGGGGCTGACCGAGGCCGACCTCTCCCGCCTGCCCGCCAGCATCATCTGGCCCAGCGGCGATACCCACGGCGCCCGTGACGCGCGTGAGGCCATCGAGCGGCTGCGCGCGATCTACAGCGGCGCGCTGGGCTACGAGTTCGCTCATATTCAGGATGAGGACGAGCGCAACTGGCTGTACACCGCCGTCGAGTCGGGCGCCTACCATCAGCCCCTCGCGCCAGACGCGCGGCGGCGACTGCTCGCGCGCCTGATCGAGGTCGATGCCTTCGAGCGGTTCCTGCACACCACCTTCACCGGGCAGAAACGCTTCTCGATTGAAGGCGATGACACGCTCGTACCGATGCTCGATGAGTTGATCCATGAGGCCGCCGAGGCTGGCGCGCGTGAGGCGCTGATCGGCATGGCCCACCGTGGCCGCCTCAATGTGCTGGCGCAGGTGCTGGGCAAGCCCTTCAGCAAGATCTTCTCCGAGTTCCACACCGCGCCCGACAAGGACCTGACGCCCTCCGAAGGCTCGGTTGGCATCAACTACGGCTGGACCGGCGACGTGAAGTACCATCTCGGCGCGCGGACGATGGTCCGCGAGAGCGAGCTGGCGCAGGTCGCGCTGACCCTCGCTCACAACCCCAGCCACCTGGAGTTCGTCAATCCGGTGGTGGAGGGCTTCACGCGGGCCGCGCAGGAACGGCGCGACGCGGCGGGCGCGCCCAGCCAGAATGTCGACAAGGCGCTGTGCGTCACGATTCACGGTGACGCGGCCTTCCCTGGCGAGGGCGTCGTGGCCGAGACGTTGAACCTCTCGCGGCTGGCGGGCTATCAGATCGGCGGCGTGATTCACATCATCGCCAACAACCAGATCGGCTTCACGACCTCCTCGGAGCAGGGCCGCTCGACGCTCTACGCCAGCGACCTCGCCAAGGGCTTCGAGATTCCGGTCATCCATGTCAACGCTGATGATCCGGAGGCCTGCCTCAGCGCAGCCAACCTCGCCCACGCCTACCGCGAACGCTACCACAAGGACTTTCTGATCGATCTGGTCGGTTATCGGCGCTGGGGCCACAATGAGGGCGACGAGCCAGCCTTTACCCAGCCGCTGCTCTACACCGCCATCAACCATCATCCGCGCGTCAGCGAGCTGTACGCCGCGACGCTGGAGGCCGAGGGCGTGGCGACGGCGGCGGAGGCTGAGGCGATGCGGCGCGAGGCGACGGAGCGGCTGAAGCGCGCCCACGAGGAGCTATTGGCGGGGCATGTCGCGGAGGAACAGGCCGCGCTGGAGGAGTCGCCCGCGCTGGCCAGTGTCGCCACAGCGGCGGACGCCGACGCGCTGCGGGCCCACAACGCGGCCCTGCTCACGCGCCCCGACGGATTCACCCCCGATACCAAGCTGAGCCGGCTGCTGGAGCGGCGGCGCGCGGGCATCGAGAAGCCCGGCGGCATCGACTGGGGCTTCGCGGAGGAGCTAGCCTTCGCCGCGACGCTGGCCGATGGCACACCGATTCGCCTCTCTGGCCAGGACAGCGAGCGCGGCACCTTCAGCCAGCGCCACAGCGTGCTGCACGACGCGCGGACAGGCGCGACCTACACGCCACTCCAGGCGCTCCCTGAGGCGCGGGCCTCTTTCGCGGTCTACAATAGCCCGCTCTCCGAGGCCGCCGTGCTGGGCTTCGAGTATGGCTACAGCGTGCATGCGCCCGGCGCGCTGGTCATCTGGGAGGCGCAGTTTGGCGACTTCGCCAACGCCGGTCAGGTGCTGATCGAC
>DASVWQ010000137.1:0-12702 GCA_036393135.1 Ktedonobacterales bacterium | reverse complement strand
CGTTCAGGGCAAGCTCTGTCGCCGTCATCGCAGGCGGTAGATCGCCTTTGTACATGGGCTTCTTCCCGCGATACGTGACTTCGAACTCCTTGAGCGCCTTGTGGTCGGCGATCTTGAGCCCAAACGCGCCCATGTGCAGTCGATCGGTGAGGATGGGGTACTCTTTCTCCGCGATGCCGCGCACCTTCCACTCCTGCGTCAGAGCATTGCGAGCGGCGATATCGTCCACGCGTCGCTCGGCCCACTCGGCGCTGTAGCCATGCGCCATGTAGGACAGAATGGCGCGATGCCTCCACTCCCGATAGGCTAACTCAGGGTCAAGGAGTTGCTCAGCGTCATCGACTCGATCCGAGAAGTAGGTGCGCGCCTGGGCGGCAGCGGAGCCGGTGGTTTGCGCTGTCATCGTGATCAGGCGGCACGCATAGCGGGTGAGGCGGTAATCTTTCTGCTTCGGCCCGCGCTTCCCCGAAACTTTCGCCTCAAGGTGAAAGTTTTCCTCAACATTACGACCTGCCTTGGCGCAGTCGGTCATCGCCCGCTGAATGGCTTCCTCAAATCGTTCCCAGCGGCTGTATTCGAGAAGTGGCATCAGCTCGCGCGCAGTCCAGAAGTCACCTGACGTGTCAGTGTGGCGGATCGCTTCAAAGGGGCTGGTGGGAGCCGGAATCATATCATCCATCGCACTGTCCTTCTATGAGGATGATGGCTGTGTAATAGCTAGCGTACCACAAAAGCGTCGTGGCGCTGAGTTTCAGCTATCGGCCAAGCGTTGGCATCCGGCCTGCAAGAAACGCGAATGGGAGCGACCAGCGCTGGATGCTCCCATTGTGGGGTGTGGTATGGTAGCGGCGGACCCGACGGGCTTTCATTACGCGAGTACAACATGGGTATCGATTGCATGGCCGACAGCTAGCGAACCCCTGCGATGCGTCCGAGCCACTTTCCGGTCACCACGTCTACCGCTTCACTGGTGAATCGAGACGCGCACAATCCCATCAGACAAAGGCTCTCCGAAGAGCAGTGGCAAGCGATCGCAGTACGTATCCAATGCGAGAGTCTACGGGCGCTTGCGAAGGAATATAGCGTTTCTCATGAAACGATCAGGCGTGTGGCGATCCAGGCAAATTCGGCAAATTGAAACGCCCACACAGCTAGAGATATCGGACTGGAAGGCGCCAAACTCAAGGGCATAGTCTGGTGATGGTATGGCGTTCTCCTGTGCTACCCGACGGCCACCCTGATGCCTCTTAGCCTGGTGGTAGCTGGGATTGGTTACCATGTGTCACGATCAGCTACCAGCGCCCAGCGCGCGTCCGCGACAAGAGCGGATGGAGCGGACGCCGCGCCAAGTACCCATGAATGGCTCAAGCGCAGAAGTCGCAGATAGATCACGTTGACCGTCGGCTGGAAACCCGCGTGGGCAAAGCCCTTGAGCGAGGGGCGGTTTCGGAGAGAAGCGCCAATCCACACTCGGCGGAAGCCTTCGCGCCGCATCGCAGTGGCTATATACGCTAATAGCGCACTATAGATTCCCTGGCGGCGAAAGGGCGGCAAGGTCGCGCAGTCCCAGATATAGGCTTCTTCTGGTCGCATGCGTACCACCCGTTCCAGTTCGCCGATTCGTTCCTTGCCCTGGGATACCCAGCCATACCCTGCTATGGCGCTTTCGGCCCACGCCACAAAGCAGCGGCTTCCAGTCGTGAAGCGCTGCTGGACCTCGCACGGCTCTGCAAAACCCATTGCCGCCGCGAGCATAGCCGCCGCCTCAGGCGCCGCCTCATGAAACGTCGCGGTGGTACGCGGCTTTGATCGGGGGGGCGCGGCCTCGCCGAGATCCATCGCCCAAAGGGCGCCACGCTCAAAAGCCCAAAGGCGTTGGACGGGCATGGCGATACGCTCCTTTGAAGACGGCCCGACGCGGTAGCGGTGTTGAGGCAAGGGAAGAGGTCCCAACACCGCTAACTCCGTCAATGTCAACCACACGATGTGACGGCTGGGGTAGGGCCTCGATGTCAACCAGCGGTCGTCGTCTCGCGCACTGGCTCAATGGACGCTTTGGTCTGTCCCAATTCCTCGATGGCTTGGGCCAGATGCTTGTCCTGCACGTTATAGTCGCCAGCCTCCACACGGATGCGGTGCGCCGCCGCAAGGACATCAGGAATGGTGTAACCTTCCGGCGCCACAAACTTGTAGCAGGCGAGCTCGAGTAACTGGCCGTTCGGGTCGCGGAAGTAGATTGAATCCATGAAGCCGCGATCAATCGGGCCGGTGTTCTCGATGCCCCGTTCCTTGAGCCGCTCGACCACCTGGGTATACACCACATGCGAGACCGACAAGGCCATGTGGTGCAGGTTGCCGATGCCCTCTGGATTGGGCGTCGGATCGTTCACGCGTGTGGGCCGGACGAAGTAGGTGAGGAGGCGCCCGTCACCAGCGTCAAAGTACAGGTGCTCTTCGCCTGGCACATCTAGATTGGGTTGGTCGAGTACCAGGCGCATGCCAAGCAGTCCCTGGTAGAAGTCAATAACCGCCTCGCGATTCGAGCCAACGAACGTGAGGTGGTGAACACCTTGAACTTGCAGTCTGGTCACGGAGACACCTCCTGAAAAAGTCGCCAAAGACTACCTGATACCCTGCCGCAGGACATTAGATCCTGAAGTACAGATGGCGGGCTTTGGCGATAACGCTGGGGTCGCCAGTCGCTTCGCCGCCCTCGATGCGCTGGAACGCGGTGAGCACGAATTCCGATGCGTCGCGGAAGCGGAATGCCGCTGGGAGATCGGAGACATCGCTGACCGATTCGGAGGTGAACTGGCCATCTTTGACCTTCACACGCCACTTGCCGCCCCAGTCGCCATCTACCACGATGCCGTAGGTGATATCCACACCCTTGGCGGATTCCTGATCCACGGTATATTGCATCAGAATGTACATGTAGGGAACCAGCACGCCCGCGGCGCGCTCATCCACCTTCGCACTCGTCTCGCCTAGCCCCATGCGCATATCCCAGGTATGGACACCGTAATCCATGATCTGGAAGGCAGGATAGAAGAACATCGGCAGCGGTCCCATGAAGACATGGGTGACATTGAAGGTACCCCACTGGTCGGCGGTGAGGCTGTCGAAAATCGCCATCAGCTTGTCGGACGCCGTTTTGAGGCGGCTGATGGCCTCATCACGGGGCAGGTTGCGAAAGGTCAGCGCGACGCGGTCAAGCTCCTGCGCCATGACGGGCAAGCCAATCCCGGTCGCTGATGTGTCGCCCCGGCGCGCCATGTCCCAGCGCGTCAGATAGCCCTCGGTCACGTCAATCATGTGGCCAACGAGATCGCGGACTTCCCAGTGACCACTACGGGTGGGCGATTCCCAGTTCCGCGGATCATCAATGATCTGATAGAATTTCGCACGCTCGGTGCGCACGACATCGAGAACGAGATTCTTCGCACTGTAATCCATCGGATTGATCGCCACGGGTGACCTCCCTTGGGCACTCTGGGGTTGCTTTTCGGTTTCGACTACCAGTTGCGCGCGCCTCGACCAGGGCCATCTTGGCATGAATGCCTCCAGTACGGCTCAGATACGTGGATGCTTGTCAACACCGTGTCGTGGACAACACTCCACACGTCAGCTCTCCGAGGGACATTTTGCTGGCCATCTCCGATCAGCAGTGACCTGCTGTGGGCTCCGCTCGCGTCTCGATCATCACAGGCTCGCGCCAGCGCCTCACGTTACGCCACATCGGCGACTGGTCCGGGGTCGCTGTGCGCCGCGCCGCTGGCGAACGCCATGCGCGCCAGCGCTGTCAATTATCCCTCCTTTACACGAAATCTCACGTAGATGTCTGGAAAGGCGCATCTGCTCGACCCAATAGGCGACCTTATGAGCGACCATATCGGTGGCGCATTCGGCGGACGCTTCAGCCTATAATGACCTCCGCGCCATCCTGCGCGGTGATGCTCACCGTTTCGATAGTCTCTCGTCCACGAAAATCATCCGCCGCCTGAAGCTCTGCGCAGGCGCGCCAATCAGATTCATTGATCCAGACAAAGACGACCTCTGGGCAAAGCATGAATGGCGACGTGTCTTCATCTGTAAGCCTTATCCAGGCGGCATTGGATGCGTCGCGCGGCGAACGTAATGATGTGGCATACCGCACATTGTAGGAATGAGATGACATCAAAACGTCATCGCATCGTCAATGCGCATCTGTAAGCGCCACTTCATCAAGAGCGAGCAGATCAGCGCGCGCATTGTGCGCCACAAAGGTTCGACGCGCCGCGGCGAGCAGCTTGTGCGTCATCTTAGGAGTTTGGGGAGAAGTCACAGAGTGAAGGATGGCTTGTCCCCAGACCGCCTGGATTCGCGCCGCCTCGAGCGTGAGCGAGAGCTCGAGCGCTCGTTGAATGGCGCGAGTGAAGAGTGCGCTTGCCTCGGGCCAATCGCCATCAGCCGCAAGCAGACGAGCGCTCAACTGTTCGCTCTGAATCAACAAGAGTGATCGCTCCTGCGTCCGCGCGGTCGTATGTGCGCGCTCAACAGAATGCCTGGCTTCAACGCGCTTGCCAAGTAGCAATTGTGTTTCAGCCATCCAGAGTTGTATGCGCGCGCGCAGGTGCCAGTGCCCCTGCTCGGGTATGAGCGCGAGCGCATCCTCAAGCAGCGCCATTGCGCGCTCAACGTGATGCGCTCCACGCGCTGCCAGCGCCAGCCCTGCCAGGTGTCCAGCCTGGCGCTCGAGGTTCCCTAGATCCTCCGCGAGACTTCGCCCACGCTCAAAGGATTCCGACGCCCCTTTCCATTCGGCCTGATAGAGGCGGATCTCGCCCACTGTGCTGTAGAGATGAACGAGCGCTCCGACGAGTTCATGCGCCTCGGCTATGCGTAGACCTCGTTTAGCCGCTTGCTCGGCCGCCTCGATCTGGCCGAGAAGGAGGCTATGATAGGCGAAGTTGTTGTAGGCGAGCGCATGATAATAATGGGCGCCCGTTGACTCAGCGGCGCGACCAGCCTCTTCATAGCAGGTGAGCGCGCGAGACATATCGCCACGCTGGGCAGCCACATTGCCGAGCTCAAACAGAATCGCGCACAAGTCACTTGAATCTTCTGACTTGTCTAACTCACCGCTGCCGTGACGCGCAGCCGCCGCCTGCTGGAGATACCTGTCCGCGGCGGGAAGATCGCTTCCTTCCATCGCCAGCGAGGCGCCGAGGAGGCGGTAGCCACGGCTCGACAGCCTGGTCAGCATCGTCTCTTGAAAAGATTCGCGCGGTGCGGCGGATTCAACCAACCTCAGCCCCGTTTCGGCGGATTCGGCCCCCACTTGAAAGTCGCCGCTCACAAGGGCCAGCTCGCCCATATCGAAATGTGCGGTCATCTGCGCCGCAAGATCATCAGCGGCGCTCGCGATAGCAAGCTGACGCTCACGCCAGCGTTTTGCGGCGTCCAGTTGGCCTAGTGATTCGTGAAACTGGCCGACTGCGCGGGTTAGCCACAGCCGCTCTTCAGGCGAAGCGGTCGGCGCCAGGAGGTCATGCACGCGCTGGGCGAAGTTCAGCGTTTCTGAGCTGTGCGAGCTGCGCATTAACTCATCGAGCGCGCGCAAGCCATATCGCCGGGCGCGTGCGACATCTTCAGCCGCAACGGCATGTAAGGCTACCTGGTGAAGGGGAAAACGGGCCTGGAGCGCAGGACACTGCTCGATGGCTTCAAGCAACTGGCGGTGTAACGCGCGTTGACGGAGCTGGCTCATACGTGACAGGAGGGTTTCAGCCAGGAGGTGATGTGGTAAGGCGAGCGCCTCATCCGCAGCCTCGACCAAGATTCCCTTCGTCAGGAGGTCATCCACGACGTGAAGCGCATGCTCGCCGTGGATGCCGGGGAGATCATGGAGCAACGCGAATGGCAATGGTTGTCCAGCTACGGCCAGGACATCAAGAATGTCGAGCGCTTCGGGAGAGAGCGAAGCTAATCGCCAGGCGATCAGATCATAGGTTGTCTCAGGCAACGCAAAGGACGCGCGCCGACGTAACCATCTCCCCTCATTGAAGCGCCATCGACCGTCAGAAGGCGTTAGAATCCCGTCCGCCCGCAACTGAGCCAGGATTTCCCCGATCATAAAGGGGCTGCCGCCAGAGCGCGTCTGTAACCATTCAGCCAGCGATCCCGTGGCATCCTGGCTCAGATCCAGCGCTTGCAGGAGCGCCATCACCGCATCAGGCGGTAGCGGCTTGACTGGCGCGAGGTGGACTTCCCCATGAGGACGACCTACCATGAGCAGGGGTCGCAAAGTGGGTATAGCGTCAAGCTGCTCGATTGTCCCAACGAGTAGTACAGGCGCGTTCCGCAGATGAGTGGCCAGGAAACCAAACATCTGAAGCGTCGAGCTATTCGCCCAATGCAAATCGTCGACGGCGATCATCACCGGCCCAGCTTGCGCGAGCAGCCGCAAAGCTCGCATCACGCGCCACATCACCGCGCCCGTCCCTGCGCCTTTGTCTCCCTGATCACTCGTCACGAGATCGGACAAGTCGCCTACGGCTGCGCTCTGGAAAGCATCATAGAACGGCCCATAGGCGATAAGATCGTCGAATGGGGAACATGCGCCAATGAGCACAGTCCATGTGGGCGACCGTTCCATCAATCGCGAAGCCAGCTCCGTTAGCAGCCGGGTCTTGCCCATGCCGCGCTCGCCATCCAACAGAACGGCGCAGCCTCTGCCAGCGGCCACGTCGGCGCAGAGCGTGACGAGTCGGTCGAGCGTATCATCGCGTCCGACAAATGGAGCGACCCATTCGGCGTTGTCGCGTCTTGGGCTACTTCTTGATGTGTGAGATCGCGGCTCTGCTGATGGGGCAAGTGACGTCCCATTGTCACGGGATCGCAGGATGCGCTGAAACAACTCCTGGGTGTCAGGAGTCGGCGCCAGGCCCAGCTCATGCTTGAGTTCAGCTTCGAATAGCTGATATTGGCGTAGCGCGCGCACAGTGGCTCCGCTGTTCAGGCACAGCCGTATGAGACGTTGCTGCGCCGCCTCGTTGAGGCTGTCAACCTGAACCATCCGCTGCACATAGTCTATGGCCTCTTCCCAGGCCTCGCGGGCTTCCGCCCAGCCTGCCAGGCGATCCAGGCCGCTGAGATAGAGTTGGTTCATAAGCGCGCGCTCAGACCGGAGCCAGTCTTCAAATATCGGGGCGTCGGGCAGGGAAAACCCCTCAAGGAGTGGACCACGATACAAAGAGACCGCATCCGCAAGTTGGCGCTCGTCGCTCGTAGTGAGTAAACGGCGAAAGCGCGTCACATCGCAGGCGTCCTCATCGAGCCACAGGCTTACCCAACTTCTAGACGCCATCAGCGCTTCCGCGGCATCGCTGGAGCCTAGCACGCGACGGAGATGATACAGGCTGGAACGTAAAGAATGGCGCGCATTGCTATCGGGCAGTTCGCTCCAGAGGAGCGCAGCCAGATAGTCACGGGAGCGACCCTGTTCTGTGACCGCGAGATACAGCAGTAAAGCCTGGGCCTTTTGATCACTCAGCGCGAGCGGGATTCCAGCGACCCGAACCACGGGAAAGCCTAGAACGTCAATGTGGAGTGAACGCGCTGCGGTCTTTGGCGGACGACGCTCCTCGCTGCTGGCCATCCCAACCTCCTCAGTGAGAGCGATGACGCAAGCCCAGACAATGCCATCTCAAGTCCAGTATCGTATGCCATGTCCGCTACGTTGTATCAGGCTGAGTACGCGCTGTTTCGTTATGTCTACTTTCGATCTGATTGACACACATTGTACCGTAGGTCAAGTCCGAAGACGCAAGGAGGAGCAGTAAAGGTCATGGCAGAGAAGTATGCGAGCCATGCGCGACCGAGTGGCTCTCGACACGCGAGGCGATGGCCACGCTGGCTGGACGGCGGCGCAACCGGGTCAGCGCAATCGTCTGGCGCGATTGCTCTTTGAGGAAGTCTCATCAACGGCGAACGGGTCGCGGCGGTGAAGCCACGACCCGAACCCAATGGAATGCGATGATGTGTTGGCGGACCCGACGGGGCTCGAACCCGCGATCTCCGGCGTGACAGGCCGGCGTGTTAGGCCACTACACTACGGGTCCCCGGCTACGTTCGCACGCAGCAAAGAAAGAATACCACGGCGCTTGTGGCCCTGTCAACCGCAACATCGGCTGGCGGCTACCCGCTATGTGGCCGCTGGAGCGTCTTGCGCCAGCGCCCCCACGCGCCAGCCAGACTCCCCGCCAGCGCGCCTGCTGGCTGATTTCCCGCGCGCTCACGCATGAGGGGCCGCTTCAGGACGTTGACCAGCGCAAGATACACCACCGTCATCGCCGCGATCAGCGCCAGCAGCGCGAAAGGCAGCGGCGTGAACCCCAGCGGCGCGGCCAGCGGCGTGAAGGGCAGCGCCATCGCCAGCGCGACAATCGCCAGAGTCGTCACCACCAGCGGGCGGCTGGGACGACTCTTGAACGGATTGCCTGCCGTGCGGATGACGAAGAGCACGAGCGTCTGGGTGGCCAGCGACTCGACAAACCAACCCGTATGAAAGAGCGTCTCCGGCGCATGGAAGACCCGCAGCAGCAGGAAGAATGTCAGGAAGTCGAAGACCGAGCTGATCGGCCCAATCAGCAGCATGAAGTTGCGGATGGCGCGGATGTCCCAGCGGTGTGGCTTGCGGATGTACGAGGCGTCCACGTTATCGGTGGGAATCGAGATCTGCGCCAGGTCGTAGAGCAGGTTGTTGAGCAGGATCTGGCTCGGCAGCATCGGCAAATAGGGCAGGAAGATCGTCGCCGCCGCCATGCTGAACATATTGCCGAAGTTCGAGCTGGTCCCCATCAGCAGGTACTTCATTACGTTGCCAAAGGCCTTGCGCCCCTCCAGGATGCCGTTGTGCAGGACGCTCAGACCCGGCCGCATCAGGATAATCTCGGCGCTATCCTTCGCCACGTCCACCGCCGTCGCCACCGAGACGCCAACATCCGCCGCGTGCAGTGAGGGCGCGTCGTTCACGCCATCGCCGAGGAAGCCGACCACATGCCCGCGCCGCTTCAGCGCCAGGATGATGCGGTTCTTCTGGGCCGGGGAGACGCGCGCGAAGACGATGGCGCGCTCCGCCACCTGCCCCAGCGCGGCGTCGGTCATCCGGTCGATCTCCGCGCCGCGCACGAGTTGCGAGGCGTCGAGGCCGACTGCCGCGCAGACATGCCGCGCGACCAGTTCATTGTCACCCGTCAGAATCTTCACACGCACGCCGTCGCTGGCCAGCGCGGTCAGCGCCTCCGCCGCGTCGGGCAACGGCTGATCGGCGAAGCAGACGAAGCCCACCAGCGTCAGGTCGCGCTCATCGGCGGCGGTGAAGCGGGTCTGACCAGGCGCCGCGCGCATCGCCACCGCCAGCGCCCGCTCGCCCCGCGCGTTGCGCTCCGCGAACACCGCCTCAACCGCCGCCCGCGCCTGCTCATCCAGCGGCGCGCTCGCCCCATCCGTCTCATAGGCGACACAGAGCGGCAGCATGCTCTCTGGAGCGCCCTTGGTGATGAGTAGCCGCGCGCCGCCGACATCCGCGACCACCGAGAGGCGGCGCCGCTCGAAGTCGAAGGGAATCTCGTCCACCTTGACGGCGCTCTCGCTGGCGGCCTGGAGCGCGGGCTTCGCCTCCACCGCGCGCAGGATCGCGGCGTCGAGCGGGCTGCGGATGCCCGACTCCAGACGACTGTTGATCGCCGCCAGCTCCTCCGCCCGGTCGGAGGCGGCGCCGAGGGCGTCGAGGCTGGCGCCCAGCGTCATCTCGCCACTGGTCAGCGTGCCAGTCTTGTCGCTACAGAGGATGTCGATGCCGCCAAAGTTCTGGATGGCCTCCAGATGCTTCACGACGACATGCTGTTTCGCCATATGGACGGCGCCCCGCGTCAGCGTGACGGTCGTAATCATCGGCAGGAACTCTGGCGTCAGCCCGACCGCCAGCGCGACCGCGAAGAGCAGCGACTCCAGCGGATCACGCCGGGCGACGAGGTTGACGAGGAAGACGAAGAGCGTCAGAAAGAAGACTGTCCGCAGGATCAGCATGCCAAAGCCGCGCAGCCCGCGCTCGAATTCGGTTTCGGGCGCCCGCGCCCGCAGCCGCTCCGCAATCTCGCCAAACTCCGTCGCGCGTCCCGTCGCCGTGACCCGCGCGATAGCCGCGCCGCTGATGATAGAGGAGCCGAGGTACACGCGCTGCTCTGGGGTCGGCTGCGCGGCGTCCGCGCCGGGCGGGGTGGGCGCTGGCCCCGCCGCATGCTTCTCGGTGGGCAGCGACTCGCCCGTCAGCGCGGCCTCTTGGGCGTAGACATCGTGCGATTCGAGCAGCGTGGCGTCGGCTGGCACGAGATCGCCGGCGGAGAGGCGGATGATGTCGCCGGGGACGATGGCGCGGCGTTCGATCTCGCCCCAGGCGCCATCGCGCAGGACCGTCGCGGTCAGCGCGACGCTGCGCCGGAGGGTTTCGGCGGCCTGCTGCGAGCGCGCGGTCTGGAAGGTGTCAATCGCCACGCTGAGCGCGACGATCACGAAGATGATGATGGCGCTGGTCGCCTCGCCCAGTGACGCGGAGACGCCACTCGCCAGCAAGAGGATGATGACGAGCGGATTGGTGAAGAAACGCAGCGCCTGCCGTAGAATGGTAAAGCGCTGGCGGCTGGCCAGCGCGTTCGGGCCGAACCGCGCCAGCCGCGCGCTGGCCTCTGCGCTCGTCAGCCCCTCGATGCCCTGGCTGTCGGGCGCGGCGCCGCTGGCGATGACCAATGATGACGACCCCATCGCATACTCCTCCAGCCCGAACGCCGACACGGCGCATGATACGATTCACAGAAATCGGGCGCTAGCTCATCCGTCGCAGCGCAGGCGCCGAAAGCGAGCGCTGGCGGCCACCTGTAGCCGTGTGAGCGAACTGAGAGGAGGGCGTCATGCGAGCGGACGAGATCATATCCACCGCCGTCAGCGCGCTGGCGCTGGCCATGATGGCATTCGTCGTCGGGCAGGCATGGCGGCGCGGCGCCCCACACGTGCGGCTCTGCGCGCTGGGTCTGCTGGTTGGCTGGCTGGCGCTGGGCGCGGCGCTGCTGGCGGTGGCGCTGGGCGCGGAGGGCGACGCTACCGGACGCTTTCTCATCGGCATGGGCATCGGCGTCGGTTCAGGCATGGCGCTGGGCGGCGCGATCATCCTCGCGGCTGGCCGACGCCGCCCCACGCAGCCAGCCGCCCTCCAGGATATTTCGTCGTAGCAGGTCGCGGACTCGCTCCGCGGCATCGTTGATCGGCATTTCGCCAATTCGAGGACACCATTGATGCTGATGCGCGCATCTTCTCCATTTGCCCGTTTTCTCCGCCTGCTGAGCCTGGGTTTGCTCCCGCTCGTCGCTGGCTGCGGCTCCATCGCGCAGCCTTCCTCCGCAGCGACGCCCGTTGCGACTGGGACACGCCCAACAGCGATCAGTGTCTATCACGGGCAGCGCGGAACGATCTACACCGTGGCGTGGTCGCCCGATGGCGCCCGCATCGCCTCTGGCGGCGATGACGCCAGCGCGCAGGTCTGGAACGCGCGCACCGGCCAGCTACTCGTGAATTACACGGGGCATGCCGGGACCGTGTATGTGGTAGCGTGGTCGCCCGATGGCGCGCGCATCGCGTCGGGTGGCGACGACGGCGCCGTTCAGATATGGGACGCGGTGACTGGACGGCTTTCGCTGACCTATCGCGGGCATACGGCGGGCGTGCGCGAGCTGGCGTGGTCGCCTGACGGGACGCGCATCGTCTCTGGCGGGAACGACAACACGCTCCAGGTCTGGAATGCGACGACCGGAGCGCGACTCGGCGCCTACACCGGGCATCTCGGCTCGACCTGGGCGGTGGCGTGGTCGCCCGACGGCCAGCGCATCGCGTCGGGCGGGAATGACGATACCGTGCAGGTCTGGGATGCGGCCAGTGGGCGCCGACTCCTAACCTACACTGGACACACGGCGCCTGTGCGCGGGATCACCTGGTCGCCCGACGGGACGCGCATCGCCTCAGCCAGCCTGGATGGGACAACACAGGTATGGGACGCGCGGAGCGGCCGACGCCTCCTGACTCTGAGCGGCCAGCACGCGCCCGTCTGGGCTGTCGCCTGGGCGCCGAGCGGGGCGTGTGTAGCCTCGGCGACAGGCAATATCTCCGACGAGAAGCGCAGCGAGGCCATCAGTGTCTGGGACGCGACAACCGGACGTCTGCTCGCCAGCCATCCCATCCCGTCGAGCGTAGGCTATGCCGATGGCACGCTGACGCTCGCCTGGGCCCCCGATAGCACGCGCCTCGTGAGTGGCGGCGCGGACGCGCTCGCGCATCTCTGGGATGTGGCTGGCTGCGCGTCGTGACGGTAGACGCGGTGGCGGGAGAAGCCACAGCGTCAGCCGCCCTCTTGGTCGCGCCGCCCCCTGGTCGCTCTGTCTACTGACCTACGGCGCTGGCTCGCGCTCCGCTGTGGCGTAGAGACCCTCGATCAGGTCGCCGTAGCGTATGGCGATCGGCCCACGGCGCAGCTTCTGGGTCGGCGTCAGCAGGCCGTTCTCAATGGTGAAGTCCTCCGGCGCGACAGCGTAGCGCTTGATCGTCTCATAGCGCGCAAGCTGGCTGTTGACGCGCGCGACCGCTTCATCCAGATGGCGCGCGAACTCCGGCGAC
>DASVWQ010000136.1:0-6246 GCA_036393135.1 Ktedonobacterales bacterium | reverse complement strand
GGGAGGGCGTCGAGCGGCGTCCCTGCCACGGCAACCCGGCGCCGGGGCATCTGGTGAAGGCGGATGGGCGGCTGACGCTGACGGAGTGGAGCGGCTTCGGTCTGGGCGATCCAGCCATCGAGACGGCGCGCGTGGGGGCGCTGGCGACGCTGGCGGGCGAGCTATCCAGCCAGCAATACACTCGCTTCATCGCCGCCTATCTGGACGGCATGCGCGATCTGCGCGACGCGACGCTGGAGGAGCGGCTGCGGGTCTTCGCCTCGGTCGCGCCGATGGGCTTCACACTGAACGCGCTGGCGGCGCTGGCCCGCCCTGGCGTCGTCGCGCCACGCGCGCGGGGGAGCGTGGTCGGGCAGATCGTCCGTGCGCTCACCTGGTCGCTCAACACGATGGGCGTGGAGATCGGCGATCCCGCCACGCTGCTGGCGCCGGTGCGGTAGCGGCGCGGTAGCGGCGCGCGAGAAGGGCCGGGTTAGGACTACTCCAGCCGCAGAAATTCAGCGTGCGTGCGGAATTAGGAATGCCATCTTGACACTCCGCATAGGCTAAAGCCCTGGCGGATTCTCGGTTCACTGCCGCAGCCTACGCCACGACTCCCCGCAGGATCTGCCCCGCCTGGTCACAGACGATTCCGTCCACGGTAGGACGCTCCGCGCTCAGCCGACGCTCAGGCCGGGCGGGCGGATGACCCACCAGCGCCACACGCTCAGCCTGGGCAGCGCGGCCCCGCCGAGCCAGGCGAACGCGCCGCCAAGCGAGACGACTGGCGTATTGGTCGGCGTCGGCGCAGCGGGCGTATCCGTGGGCGTCGGCGCAGCGGGGGTGGCCGTTGGCGTCGCGGTGGCGGCGCTGGTGGCGGTTGGCCTGGGGGTCGCCGTCGCGGTCGGGCCGCCCGCGTAGCCGCCACTCAGCAGCAGTGTGGGCAGCGTCACGGGAACCAGCCCGCGCGAATGCAGCCCGGCGAGGATATAGGGCAACGCGGCGGCGGTCTGCTCGCGCGCGGCGGGGCCGTCGTGCATCAGAATGATCGAGCCGGGGCGCACCTGCGAAAGCACGCGCTGCACGATCACCATCGTGCCAGGGCGCGACCAGTCCGCCGGGTCCACATTCCAGTTGATCGTCGTCAGGCCAAAGGCGTCGGCTTGCCGCACGATGCTGGAGTCCACCGCGCCATAGGGCGGGCGCCAGAGCCATATGCAGAACTTCGCGCCGAGGTCGGTGTGGAGCTGCTGGATGGTTGAGCCAAGCTCATTGGCGCGCTGGCTCACCGTGAGCAGTTGCATGTCGGGGTGGTCCCAGGTATGCACGCCTATCGCGAAGCCGTCCGCCGCCTCGCGCTGCACGAGATACGGATAGGCGTGAGCGTACTGCCCCAGCACGAAGAAGGTCGCCGGAGTGTGGCTCTTCTCCAGGAAGGAGATGATCGGCGGCGAGCTGAAAGGCGTGGGGCCATCATCGAAGGTCAGCGCCACCATGTTCGTCGGGCCAACGCCGTAGTCGCTGGCGCCGCGAATGACGTTCGTGCGGGGAGCGGGCGCGCCGCCGCCAGGGCAGCCCTGGCCCGAACCACCTGACCACGTGCCGGTAAAGCTGGCGGGATAGGAGCCGGTGGCCACACCGCCGCCACCATGACTGCTGGTGCGGCTGGTCGCGGTTGGTGGGACCGTCGGCGGATGGGTCTGGCCAGAAATCGCCGCGACGGTTCCCACTGGCGTGGCAGGCGCGGTCGTCGGCAGCGTCGAGGAGTCGCCGAAGCCCTGTGGGCGCAGCGCCACCCCGCCAAACGGCGCGATGCCATTGACGGGATTGAAGGAGAGCCAGCTACTACCCGCCAGGCTGGCGATGATGACAGAGAGAATCAACGCCGCCCCCAGCGCGACATATCCCTGGGTGGCCAGCCGACTGCGCCTGGCAGCGGGTATACCTGCCCCGGCGCGCGTGATGGCGCGGCGTCTCGCCGTCGTCGAGAGCGAATCCGCTGTGTCTGACGCCCGGTCGGCGCCTTCCGTGCTTTCTCCCACCTTACGTGCTCCCACTCCATCAGGCGGCGCGGCGCCAGAGAAACCTTGCTGAATATACCAGACTGGCGCTAGCGAGAATAGTTCGCGGCATCACACTTTCGTCTCATCACACCGCGATACGCTTGACACAAGCTATATTTTGATCTATATCTATGTATACATACATCACCGTAAATGGAGGTAATCGAGATGGACGAGGACACCGCCACAACCAGCGTCACCCCAGCGAACCAGCCGCCAGCCGAGGCGCCAACTGAGGGGCCAGAGGAGCGCGTGGCTCTGCTGCTGGACGCGCTGAAAGGGCTGGCCGACCTCAGCCGGTTGCGCATCCTGGGGGCGCTGGCCACGCAGGAACACACCGTCGAAGAACTGGCCGATCTGCTGGCGGTGAAGGCGCCGACCGTCTCACATCACCTGGCGCGGCTGCGAGCGCTGGGCCTGGTGGAGACGCGGGCCGCGGGCGTCACGCGCTGGAACCGCCTGCGCGCGGACGGTCTGGAGCGCATCGCGAAGATGCTGGCCACGCCGGATGTCGTGTTGACGTTAGCCGCCAACGCCGAGAGCGCGACTGGCGAGCGCACGATTGTGCGCGGCTTCCTGGATGGCGAGCGGCTGCGAGAGATTCCGGCCCAACGCAAGCGGCGCGAGGCGATCATGCGCTGGCTGGTCGAGGATTTCGCCTGGGAGCGCGTGTATAGCGAGGCCGAGGTCAACGCGATCCTCGCGCGGCGGCATCCCGACGTGGCGTATCTGCGGCGCGAGCTGGTTGGCCAACGGCTGATGGCGCGCGAGCGCGGGCGCTACTGGCGAGTGGAGGAATTGACCGATGACCTGCTGCGGCGGGCGGAGCGGCGGTTGGCCTGGGGACGCATCTACACCCAGGACGAGCTGGACGCGCTCATCCGCCAGGAAGCCCGCGACGCTGAGGCCGTCCGCCGCGAGCTGCTCGCGCGCGGGACGCTGGCTAGCGAGCGCGACCGCTACTGGCTGGCTCGCCCACCTGAGGAGCGCCTCGCATGAGCGCGGCAGGGGCAGCCTGAGCGGCGGCGGGGCTAGTGGCCCGCTACCAGCCCAACCAGGCGGACCATCAACTCCACCGCCATCTCGGTCGAGAGGCCCTGGCGCCGCACGAGCGAGCGCCAGGTCTCGAAGTCGAGCGCGTGGCCAATCGTCGCCAGCAGCAGCGGCTGGAGCTCGTCAGGGACAGCGTAGGGAGCCGCCAGCAACTCGCGGGCGGCGAGAAAGTAGGCGGGCATGTCCTTCAGCGTCGCCGCCAGGGCGGGGATGCCAGGCGCGTCACGCAGGATATTCGCGGTCATCGCCTCGGTCTCAGCATAGCGCAGGTAGAGGTCACGCAACGCTCCCTGGAGCCGCTCGGCGGAGTCCGGGATCGCGGCCCACGCGCTCAGGTTGGGGTAGGGATGCGCGGCGAGAAAACTCTGCTGGCAGGCGCGGAACAGCTCACCTTCATCGGGGAAATGGCGATAGACCGTGAGCCGTTCGACGCCCGCGCGCGCCGCGATGGCGCTGATCGTCGTCGCGGCGGGGCCGATCTCCGCATGCAACGCGGCAGTCGCCTCCGCGATGCGCCGCCGGGTCTCGTCCTGACGCTCCGCCCGACGCTTGAGCTGATAGGCGCGCTTCTGGCGCTGACGCCGCTGTGTCTCAGTCATTCAGTAAACACTCATGTATCACGATATTGACGCCGCCACCTGCCATCAGTATACTTACCACATCGGTAAACAGTTGTGTTCATCCAAATGGAGGAGACAGCATGCTGACTGGGACTCTGGCGCCGGGTGTGATTCCGGCGGATGCGGGCAAACTCGTCTATCTGATGCAGCTGGGCGTGCGCTATCTCGTTCGCGGGGCGGAGACGGATGGACGCCTCGCCGTTGTTGAGCATCCCCTGCCGCCACGCGCGCTCGGCGCGCCGATGCACACGCACGAGCGCGAGGACGAGATCAGCTACATCGCGGAGGGAACCGTCGGCGTTCAGATCGGCGACGAGATCTATATCGCTGGCCCGGGCGACACCATCCGCAAGCCACGCGGCATTCCGCACGCCTTCTGGAATGCGGGCGACACGCCAGCGCGCCTCTCGGAGATCATTACGCCCGCTGGATTTGAGGACTATTTCGAGGAGATGGCGGTAGTGCTGGCTGACGCCCACGGCGGGCCGCCCGACCCGCAGCGCGCGGGCGTGGTGCTGGCAAAATACGCGCTGAGTCTGGATTTCTCCAGCGTGCCGATGCTGGCGCAGCGCCACGGGTTGCAACTTTAGCCCGACGCCGGGAACAGCGCGCTCATGCGAGGTGTGGAGCATCGTCTGCTCCACACCTCGCTGTATGCCTCGGGTAGCGGGCCACGGCGAGCCACCCATGCGCCTCAATCCATCCCGGTCGGCGCGCCACTCGTCTCGCTGAGCGGCGGGATGAGCGGCGCGCGTCGCGTGTGCTACTATCTGGCTGGGATACACGCCAGCATCGCATCACGCGGAGTCGGAGCCATGAGCAACCCAGCCAGCCAGCGACCCACCCAGCCGCCGCCAGCGGACGACGCAGACGGCGCCAAGGAGCGCCCCGCCGCCAGCGCGACCACTGCCCGCCGCGCCTGGGAGCTGGAGCAGGCGCGGCGGCGGGCGGTACGTGACATCGTGGAGCAGCGGATTCAGGAGGCGCGCGAGGAGGGCAAGTTCGACAACCTCGCGGGCAAGGGCCAGCCGTTGCGACTGGACGAAGACGTGTGGGCAGGCGAGAAAGCGATGGCCTATCACCTGCTCAAGAGCAACGATGTCGCCCCGCAGGAACTGGAGCGCGGGCGCGAGATCGACCAGCACATCGCGCGGGCCGAGGAGCCGCTGCGGACGCTGCGCCATCGCCGCGACACACTGCGGGCGCGCTCGTGGGTCGTCGCCAGCGACCGCCGCGCCTACAACGTCACCCGCGAGGCGACCGAGCGCCGCTACGCTGAGGCGTTGCGCGCGATCAACAGCATGATCCTGAGCCTGAATATCATCGCGCCGCCCGCGCTGCACCGCCGCCGCCTCGATGTAGAGCGGTTGCTGGCGGAGTTCCGCGAGGAGTTTCCGCCGCTGGCCGAAAGCTGACCATCGGCTGAGTGGGCGCATCTGGCGCCACGCTACCGGAGTCTGGAGGAAAGCCGTCTTGGGGATGTACCCGCGCCAGGGGCCGGGCGCGCACGCTGGCCTTTTCACCGATATGTACCACCCCGACGCCGCTTATGTGAGCTGGGTGGCTGGTCGCAACGGCGTCACGACCTTCGACCTCTACACCCGTTCGTCCCCCTTCGATGGCGCATACCTGCTGGTCGCCGGGCTGGAAGCGGCGCTGGAGTTCGTCCAGGCCTTCCGCTACGAACCAGGCGACCTGGCCTTCCTCGCGCGCATCCGCGACTACGACACCGCCTTCCTGGACGAACTGGCAACCCTGCGCTTCACTGGCGATATCCTCGCCGCGCCTGAGGGTAGCATCGCCTTCCCGAATGAGCCGTTGCTGCGGGTGACGGCGCCGTTCCGCGAGGCGCTGCTGATGGAGGCCGGGCTGCTCCAGGCGATCAATCTGGCGACGCTGGTGGCGACCAAGGCCGCGCGCATCGTCCACGCCGCGCAGAGCCGCCGCGTCTCGGAGTTTGCCTTCCGTCGCGCCCAGAATCCGCTGGTGGCGGCCCGCTCCTCCAGCATCGGCGGGGCGTCCAGCACCTCGCTGCTGGCGGCGGCGTTTGAGTATCGCCTGCTGGCGACCGGGACCGTGCCGCATGCGCTGATCCAGCTCTTCCCCTCGGAGGAGGAGGCGTTCTTCGCCGTCGCGCGTTCGTTCAATCGCTACACGCTGCTGCTCGACACCTACAACCCGCGTCAGGCCATCCAGACGGCCATCTCGGTCGCGCGGCAGGTCAGCGACGACCTCGGCCACACGCTGGCGGCAGTGCGGCTGGATAGCGGCGACCTGGTAGCCGACAGCCAGTATGTCCGCGCGCACCTGCGCGACGCGGGCATGGGTGGGGTGCGTATCCTGGCCAGCGGCGACCTCGATGAGTTCGAGATCGCGGACCTGCTGGCGGCGGGCGCCGAAGTCGACGCTTTCGGGGTGGGAACGGCGCTGGGCGTGGGCGCGGGCAATCTGGCGCATGGCGTGGGCGGGGCGACGCTGGGCGGCGTCTACAAGGAAGTCTGGTCGGTGGATGACGATGGCAGCGAGCATCC
>DASVWQ010000135.1:0-5262 GCA_036393135.1 Ktedonobacterales bacterium | reverse complement strand
GCGGGCGCGACCCCCAGCGGCGCCGCGACGCCGAGCAGATGGTCCACGGCGGCGGCGCCATTGACGGGCAGTGGCGGCAGGTCGCGCCAGACCCCGCCTGCGCCCAGCGCCTGGATACCCTCTGGCGGCTGGTCGGGCGCCCAGAGTGGCGAGAGCTGCGCGTCGGTGTAGACGGGCGAGTAGATCGTCCGCCAGGCGCCCGCGCTGGCCTCGCGCGGCTCCGGCGAGGCCAGCAGCCCCAGCCCCAGCGGCCCGCCGCTCAGCGTCTCCCAGGTCGCGCCATCATCCAGCGAGCGGACCACCTGGCGCAGGATATTGAGCCGCCCGTGACGCGGCCAGTAATAGACCTCGGCCAGCAGCGCGCTCCCCGCGCCATAGCCGGTCAGGGCGGGAGCCAGATAGGCGTCGCGCGCGGGCAGCCCGCCATCGGCGTCCTGCCAGGTTGCGCCGAGGTCGCCGCTGCGCATCAGATGCGTGGCTGGCTCCGACGGGTCGGCGCTTGCCCACCACATAAAGACCCAGTTCGCCGAGGCCCAGGCGTCGGTCTGGCACGCCGCGCCGACCGAAGCGGGCGGCGGCTCTACAGGCGTCCAGCTCAGGCCGGAGAGCGCGCTGAAATAGAGCGCGACGCGCTGGCAGCCGGGGCGTAGCGGATCAGCCGCGCGCGCGACCAGCAGCAGGCGCAGGCTGGAATCCAGCGCCACCTTGATCTGGCACGCGTCGGCGGGCGCCTGGCTGACGAGCGCGTGGGTCCACTGGTCGCCGCCCGTCTCGGTGCGCCAGAACCCGACACCGCCGTCGCCCGCCGCGCAGGCGAAGACCGTCGCGGGGGCCACTGGATCGGGCGTATAGGTCAGCGCGGCGGGTGAGATGCCGTGCGGCGGGGGCAGCGCCTGCCAGTCAGTCATCGCCAGGCGCGGGGCCAGCGTGCCGGAGCGCAGCGCGAAGGCCAGCCGCTGCCAGCCCGCCACCGCCAGCGCAGGCCCGCCCAGCAGCGCGAAGAGCGTGGCGCCAACCAGCGCGACGATCAGCGCGCCACGCGCCAGCCGCGCTCGTCCGCTGAGTCGCCGCCCCCACAGCGCGCGGGCCGCCTCGCCGCCCACCCGCCGCGTCGCGCCCTGGCCACGCCGCCCGCCAGCGCCATCCGCGCCGCCCAGCGACTCCACGACCAGCCCATCATCCTCGCCGCCCGCGTCGGCGCCCGCGAACGGCTCGCCCTCGTTGGCCATCGCCCGCGCACACCTCCGCTCGTCGCGCCAGGGCGGCCGCCAGCGTCGCCCCGCGTGTGAGCGTACCACGCGCGGGGCGACGGTGTGGCGATTCGAGCTTTCTGCCAAGTACCCAACGAGGTTGAACCTTACGGACGCTATTTTACTGCACTCCTTGTAAAATTAGCCTCATCGTGATAGTGTAGATACATCCCTGCAAGCTTGCTGTGAGCGCATTGCCGTTTTCCGTAGAGAGAAGGCGAATGTCATCATGCCCGCAGAGCCAGAGCGATTCGGAGCGCTGTTCGCCAAACCCACCGTTGACGCCATGCATACGCTCAGCCCGCGCGAGTTCGAGCGCTTCGTGGCCTATGTGCTGCGCCGCGCGGGATATGAGGTCAAGGAGGTTGGGCCACATTTCCTGCGCGGGGTAGATCTCGAAGCCCGCACTCCGGGCAAGAGTAAGATCTTCGCGGGCATCGAGTGCAAGCGATTCGCGCCTGATCAACTGGTCAGCGCCCCTATTGTACGAGGTCTGCTAGGCGCGCCTGCTGTACAGGGAGCAAACACAAAGCCCTTTGTTATCACGACGAGTGACTTCAACGGCCCTGCGCATCAGATGGCGCATGCAGGGCGGAAGCCGGCCTATCTCATGAATGGCGTCCAACTCGTCCGCTACATCAACTACGTGCGCGATTCTCGCAATGACGATGACGACATCATCGCCTCTATCTCGCCGGAATATTTCACTGGCAAGGACAGCGTGCGCCCACGCCGGGTCGCCGCTACCCGCATCCTGACGGTGGCCAATAACAAGGGCGGCGTCGGCAAGACGACGACCGCCTATTACCTGGGCGTGGAGTTTGCGAGGCACGGAAAGCGGGTGCTACTAGTGGACCTCGACGGGCAAGGCAATCTTACCGAACGCTGCCTGCCCGTGAAGGTGACGAGACGCCAGGATGTAGGAGAGGCATTTCCTAACATCACTCAGTATTTCGCGCGCGAGCAAGCCCTGATGGAGTTAGTCACACCGACGGAGACTGAGCGAATGAGCATCATTCCCGCTGACCCGCTCCTCACGCTTCGCGACTACGGAGGACATGGGCGCCCAGGAATCGAGCTGGGCTTCGCGCAAGACCTGCAAAAGTTGTGTTCGCTGCCGATGGCCAGCCTGGGTGGACCACCAGACTGGATCATCATTGATACGCCGCCTGCGTTATCAGTCTTTACTCGTGGCGGGCTTGCCGCAGCGGAATATGTCATCGCGCCAGTTCGCCCGCGTCCAGCATCTTTCGCTGGCACAAGAAACATGCTCCAGACGTTGCGTACAGTAAATGCGCTAATGGGTGCGGAGGCGCGCCTGCTTGGCGCTGTCGTAACCCATTGGGATGACCTTCAGGTGTCGCGAACTACACTTGCGGCTACAATAGAACCAGCGATCAAGAATGCGGGAGGAACGCTGCTCTCGCCATATATACCGATGGACAACAGACTGGAGACACTGGAGCCGGGCGCCGGGGCAAACGGAGCCCGCGCATATGCGGAGCTAGCCGAGGAGGTACTGCGGTATGCCGAGCAAGACAGCTAAGCCAAAAGTGGTTCGCCCATTAACCGTGACCCAGCGGAAAGCGCTGGCGATAGGGCAACTATTGGGCGCGGTCTCTGGCGCGGACAAGGACGCGGCGCTTGTCGCTGCAGCCGAGTTGATGGCTGAGTGGCTTTGCGACTCCGCAATGGGAGAGCGCTTTCGGGAACGATATACCGAGCTTGAAGCGCTGAACAGCGCAAAAAAGAAGCCGCAGCCAGCGCCCAGGCCAAAACTCGTTCCTATATCTGGTCCTGATCTCGATCACTTCAATCCATATGCCAAGCCTGACCCATATAAACTGCTCGACTGGTATGGACACGACCAGTTCCGCGCACTCGTGGACGACTTTACGCCGCAGGCGCTGCGCGATCTTGTGGACGCGGTGCAGCTACGCGAGCCAGGCGCAAAACCCACCAGCCGGAGCAGGAAGCAGGACATGGTGGATTTCGTCGTGGCGCATGTAGCTGGGCCAGGCTACTAGCCGCGAGCGAAACGTCGCCCCGCGCATGAGCGTACCACGCGCGGGGCGACGCTGTGACGGCGACGGCTAGCCGTTGCGCTTCAGCGTACCGGTGCGCTTGGCGTAGCGTTCGGCCTGCTCGAAGATAAACAGCCCCAGCGGCACCAGGATCACCCCGGCCAGCGCCAGCGGCCAGATGTCGGCCCACAGCGATGAGACGCCATGCCCCTGCTGGATACTTGCGCGCAGGCCGTCCAGCATGTATGTCACAGGCGAGACCACCGCGACCGCCTGGAGCCAGCCCGGCAGCACCGCGATGGGATAGTACACGCCTGAGACCAGCAGCATGATCGCGCGGATGATGTAGGCCATCTGCGCGCCGCGCTCGGTGAAGAGCAGCGGCAGCACGGCGGCCACCTCGCCCAGGCCCACCAGCGAGACGCTGCCCAGCGCCGTGATGACGACCGCCGCGCCCCAGTTCGCCTGGAGCAGGTCCAGGTGGAAGAAGAGGCTGATGGCCAGCAGTTGCACGATCATCAGCGCCAGGCCGTGGACCAGCGCGAAGACGCACGCGCCCAGCAGATGCGTCAGGCGCGAGACGGGCGCCATGAAGGTGTATTCGATGGTGCCTTCCCAGCGCTCGATGGTCACGGTCTCGGTGACGCTATCGAAGACCGCGCTGATGTAGCTCCACATCGCCGTGCCGATGGTGAGGTAGAGGATCAGCGCGTTCACGTCGGCGTCGGTGAAGTGACCCGGCGCGGCGTGCTGCGCGGTCTTGGCGATGAACGTCACGCTCAGCGCGTTGACGATGTTGTAGGTGACCCAGACGATTTCCCAGGCCCAGTAGCGCTTCGTCAGGAACCAGCCGCGCTCGATGAAGGCGTAGCCCTTGCCCGCCTCCGAGCGCACACTGCGCCCCCAGGTCCGCGCCACCGTCAGCAGGTCGCCTGTCCTCCCGGCTTGCAGCATCGCGTTATCGCTCCTCCCCATTGGCGTCGTGCGCCTCGTTTGGCTCGTCGTCGTCTTCTTCGGCTTCTTCCGCCTCCCAGTCGCGCCCGGTGTAGGCCATGAAGACCTCCGTCAGCGTCGCTGGGTGGTCCAGCCCCAGGCGCTCGCGCACCGCCGCTTTCAGCTCGTCTGGCTCGCCATCGGCCACGATGCGCCCACCGTCGATCACTGCGATACGGTCGCAGAGCGCGTCGGCTTCGTCCATGTCGTGTGTCGTCAGCAGGATCGTCGCGTCGTGGGTGTCGCGCAGCTCGGCGACGAAGCGCTGCACGTCCAGCTTGGAGCGCGGGTCCAGGCCCGTCGTCGGCTCGTCGAGCAGCAGCAGCACCGGCGCCGTCAGGAACGCTCGCGCGATGGCGACTTTCTGCTGCATCCCGCGCGACATATGCTCCAGCGGCTGCGACACGCGGTCGGGGCGGATGCCCAGCCGCTCCAGCACTGCGCGGATGTCGTGGCGCGCCTGCGCCGCTGGCACGCCATAGAGGCGCGCGGAGTAGAGCAGGTTCTCCATCGGACTGAGCTTGCGGAAGAAGGCCGCCTCCACGCTGACGCGGTTGATGAGCTTGCGCACCACCGGCGCGTCGCGGACGACATCGTAGCCGAAGACCTCCAGCCGTCCCTCGTCGGGCAGCAGCAGCGTCGAAATCAGGCGGATGAGGGTGGACTTGCCCGACCCGTTCGAGCCGAGCACGCCGTAGATCTGGCGTCGCCGCACCGTCAGCGAGACATCGCTCACCGCCCGCACGATGCGCTGCCGCTTGCGCGCGCCGTTGGCTTTCTTCCAGGGCAGCCACATGCCCTCGGTCTTGACGAAGCGCTTCGAGACATGCTCGATGCGCAGGGCCTCGTCGCGTTCGATGCTGACCAGCTCGTCGGGCGTCAGCGCGCCCAGCCGCGCGAGCTGATCGGCGCGGCGTCGCGGCTGGCCAGCCGTCTGAGACGCTGGCGTGTCGTCTCCCGCCTCGCGTTCGGGGAGTCTCTGGGTGTCGAGCATG
>DASVWQ010000134.1:0-4032 GCA_036393135.1 Ktedonobacterales bacterium | reverse complement strand
TCCGGCGCTGTGGGCGCTGGCGGCGGCGGGATCAGATGGCGTGGAGCGGGCGCTGAACCTGCTGCGTGAGGAGCTGGAGCTGGCGATGGCGCTGGCGGGGCGCCCGACGCTGGCCAGCGTGGATCGCGCGCTCGTTCGCCTGCCATGACGGCGCGCGGCTAGCGGTCCTCCAGCGCCTGATCGTCGAAGAGGCCGGGAATCGGCTCGACACGGACGACGCGCGCCTCTGTGTCTACTTGCTTGATGAACGCCTTTACGGCGGGTAGCATGCGCTCGGCGCCGGTGGCCTCGTCGCGCACGACATAGATGTCGCTCGCGCCGGTGTTGAGGATGTCCACAATGACGCCGAGCGGAGCGCCGTTGACATGCTCGACGCGCATCCCCAGCATGTCGTGCTGATAGAACTGGTCGGGCGCGAGTGGAGCGAGCGCGCTGGTAGGGATGGCGAGGAGTTGGCCGCGCAACCGCTCAGCGTCGTTCGCGGACTCGATACCGCTGAGCGCGATGATATGTGAGCCAGTGCGCAGCCGAGCTTTGGTGATGGCGCGTGGTTCGTGGCGGTCGCCCAGGTAGAGGACACCGCCGACCGCGAAGCGTTCGGGGAAGTCGGAGAGCGGGCGCACCTTGACCTCGCCATGCACGCCGAAGACGCCGACGATTTCGCCGACGAGCGCCCAGTCAGCCTCGGCTGGTGGCAGATCAGGCATCGGACGGGCGAGGGCCGCGATCATCGATCTCAAGGCCCACATGCTGCTTGCCGCTCAGGCTGCCGGACGCGCGCATGAGCAGGCGGATCGCCTTCGCCACGCGCCCCTGCCGACCGATGACCTTGCCCAGGTCGCCCTCGCTGACGCGCAGGCCGATAACGGTCGCATAGCGATCGTTGCGAATCTCCCGCACGACGACCGCATCCGGATCATCGACGAGATTGCGCGCGATGAACTCGACAAGACCACGCATTTCGCTCTCCGCCTGTGAATGCGCCGGACGGCGGCGCTATTTCTTCGCCTCCGCCGCCGCCTCAGCGCGAGCCAGCACGCCTGCTCGCTCCAGCAGCGACCGCGCGGAATCGGTGGGCTGGGCGCCGACGCTGAGCCAGTGCTTCGCGCGCTCGACATCGATATTGATGGATGACGGCTCTGTCAGTGGGTTGTACCAGCCGATGTTTTCGATGATGCGGCCATCGCGTGGCGAGTTGGCGTCGGCCACGACAACGCGATAGCTGGGCGCGCCCTTCATGCCAACACGCATGAGGCGAATCTTGACCATATGTTCCCTTAGTTCCTCCGCGAGCGAATGCCGCTTGAGTGTTCATCGCATGTGCGCCGCACAGGGCGTCCTGACAGGGCGGACGCTGGGCAAGCCTGACTAGCATAGCATGACGCCAACGCCGTTGTCAACGGCGTTGGGAGGCATCCGGTAGCATGGCGAGCGTACTCAGCCTGGCTTTTGGCCGAGGGCGATGAAGAACGGCGTGACGCAGGGGATCATGGACGTGCTGAGGTCGTGCTGGGCGCGCTCGAGCGCAGTGTCCCAGGCGTTCTGTGAGGCGATGCGCTGCGCGACGACGATGCCGCCGAAGCCCTTGCACACGGAGAAGAAGTCCGTCGCCACCATTTTGCCGAGACGCCCGCCGTGGAGTCCGGTGGGTAGGTCGATACGGCGGACAGACTGGTTGATGAGTGGCGCGCCACGCAGGTAGTCGCCAATCCGCGCGCCGTCCATCAGATCGACGTTGCGCCGGGCGGAAAGCTCGCGAATCCAGTCCATCAGCAGTTCGACGTTGGGGCCACCATTGGCAAGGCCGATGGAGTCCACCAACTCAACCCAGCCGCCCGGTCGGGTCACGCGGGTCAGTTCCTGCGCGACGCCTGGCCAGCGGTCATGGGGAATCGCGGTGAAGAGCAGGCGCTGGTGCGTGTAATCAAAGCTGCCATCAGGGAATGGTAGGCCTTCGAGCAGGTTGGCCAGAATGAAGGTGTAGTTTTGCGGGCGCGGGTCGGCGTGACTAGCCATCTCGCCGCGCGCGTCCACGGCGGGCGGTTTCACGTCTATGCCGATGACATTGGCGTTGGGGAACGTCTGCGCCATCTCGACGGCCCAGCGTCCTGTCCCGGCGCCGACATCGAGAATGCTCGTTGGCGCGGTGAGTGGCGCGGCGAAGTTGCCCTGGAAGGCGAAGCGCAGCATGTAGTGCTGGAAGTCGAGGCGGTTGATCTCCTCGTCGTCCGCGGGGAGTGTGTAGGGAATGCCGACGACACGCTGGCGTCCCGCGACCATGTCCGTGATGGGTCGGTCCAATAGCATGGCGCCACGTTGGCGTGGTCCCTGCGAGCGACGGCGGAAGATCGAGAACCAACCCATAGCGACGGTCTCCTTCGTGGGATCTGGCGTATCCTGCTGCGCAGAGTGGATGGCGGCGCGCGCTCCGACACGTCGCGCTACGATATTCCAGTCTGGTATGCAGCTTACCGCATCTGTCAAGCGGCCGCTGTCGTAGGGAACTGCGCGAGCCTAGAGCTTTTCCAGGCGGGCGTAGGCCAGATCGAGCGTCTTGCGTCCCGCCGATTCGAAGAGCACCTCAACGTTGGTTGTGTCGCCTTCGGTGGAGATCTTCAGGAGGATGCCACGCCCGAAGAGACGGTGCATCACGGTGTCGCCTGGCGCAAGCTCGGCGGCGGTCGCCGGCGCGGCGGGCGTGCCGGGCGCGGCGCTGGGGGGTTGGCTGGCTGGCATGGCGACTGGGCGTGGAGTCGGCGGTGTGGTGGTTGGCTCGCCGAGCGGTCCCCAGCTACTCGTGCGCGGCGTGGCGTTCGACCGGGGCGCGAACGACGGCTGCGGCTGATTCGGGCGTGGGCGTATCTCGCCTGTCTTCTGTGAAGCGGCGCCACGCGGGGCGCGCTCATGCGTGACTTTCAGCAGATTGGCGGGAATCTCCTCAAGAAAGCGCGAGGCCTCCTGGTAGCTGGCGCCGCCGTAGAAGTTGCGGCGGTAGGCGCGCACGAGATAGAGCAGGCGCATCGCGCGGGTGATGCCAACGTAGGTCAGTCGCCGCTCCTCCTCCAGTTCCTTCTGACTCTCCAGTGAGCGCGAGTGCGGCAGCATGCCCTCCTCCAGTCCAACCAGAAAGACCACCGGGAACTCCAGCCCCTTGGCGGCGTGCAGCGTGATGAGGGTCACGGCGTCCTTGTTCCGCTCCTGCTCCAGGCCGCCATTTTCGCCGGTCTGGGTGGTATCGGAGCCGCCGACCAGCGCGAGTTGCTCCAGGAAGAGCTGGAGCGCGAGGGCAGGCTCGATCAGCGCGAAGTCCTCGGCCACGCGGCGCAACTCCAGGACGTTGCGCCAGCGCTCCTCACCCTCCTCTGTGCCATCGCGCAACTCGGCGGCATAGCCGCTCTGCGCCAGCAGGAAGTCGATCAGGATGGGCAGCGGCTGCTCGACGGCGAGCGCGCGGAGGTTGGCCATCAGCGCGGCGAAGCTGGCCAGCGCCCGCCTGCCTGCCGTCGCCAGTGTGGGGTGCTGCTCGATGCGCTCCAGCGCCGCGAACGGCTCCAGCCCCTCCGCGAGCGCCCAGCGCAGAAACTCCGCCAGCGTCTTCTGGCCGATCTTGCGGTTGGGGACGTTGATGATCCGCTCCAGCGCCGCCTGGTCGAGTGGGTTGTTGAGCAGGCGCAGGTAGGCGATGACATCGCGGATTTCTTTGCGGTCGTAGAACTTGCGGCTGCCGACTACGACATAGGGGACGCCCGCGCGGATGAACTGCTCCTCCAGCGCGCGGGACTGGGCGTTGGTGCGATACATCACGGCGCAGTCGCGCAGCGCCGCCTGCCCACGCGAGACGAGGCGGCGGACCTCGTGGACGACGTAACTGGCCTCCTCCTCCTCGTTGTAGGCCTCGTGCAGCGTGATCTTCTCGCCGCCCGCGCGCTCGGTCCAGAGCTTCTTGTCGGTGCGCGAGACGTTGTGGCGCACGACTCCCTGCGCAGCGTCGAGGATAGTCTGGGTGGAGCGGTAGTTCTGCTCCAGCAGCAC
>DASVWQ010000133.1:0-10790 GCA_036393135.1 Ktedonobacterales bacterium | reverse complement strand
GCCTGGTAGCGCTCGTTCCACATGCGCGGCAGCGACTCGACCGAGACAGTGGTGTTGACCATCGCCTGCTCCATCTCGAAGCGGATGATGATGTGCAGGTTGTAGGTCACCTCGTCGGCGGCGATGCGGATGAGGCCGGGTTGCACGTGGTTGAGCGCGCGGCTGAGGGTCGCGGCGTCCACGCTGGCGAACCGCTTGGGGAAGACGGCGCGCACGACATCCAGATGGCCCCGCCAGAAGCTCTCGGAGCGACCAATCGCGTTCTCCCAGAGGCGCGACTGCGATTCGTGGGCGCCCATCGAAACGCCGCCGACCAGAGGCGTGCGGGCGAGAGCGGGCGCGCTGCCCTGCTCGTAGAGCGCGTGGCCGCCCTCGTGCATCGCCGCCATCAGCGCGTCGTCCAGCGTCTCGCGGCTGGGATGGATGGTCAGGCGCACATCGTAGGGGCTGCCAAAGTCGCTGGTGAAGGGATGCGGCGAGACGGCCAGGACGCCGCGCCCGAAATCGTAGCCCATCCGCGTGAGCAGGTCGCGCGAGACGCGCATCTGGTCGGCGTCGGGGAAGTCGCCCTCGACGCAGGACGTATCAATCGTGGCGCCGCTGGCCTCGATCCGCTGGCGCATGCTGACGCTGACTTCGCGCACGGGAGCGAAGAGCGTGTCCACACGCTCGGTGGTTAGCCCCGGCTCGTAGAGATCGAGCAGGGCGTCGTAGCGCGCCTTCTTGAAGCCGAGGCGATCGGCGACCTCGCGCTGGAGCGTGATGGTGCGGGTGAGCCAGGGCGCGAAGAGGGCGAAATCGTTGGTCGCGCGGGCCTTGCGCCACGCCTCGAAGCTATTGGCCTCGACGCGCGCCATCTCCTCCACCAGGCCGCGCGGCAGCTTGGTGGCGTGAGCGCGCTCGCGGGTGGCCTCGCGCACGAGCGCGCGGTCGGCGTCGGTGAAAGGGGCCTTGCGGACGGGCGCGGCCAGCACGCTCAGGATGTCGCCGAGGTCCTGCGAGGCCCAGCGGTCGTGGATCAGCCCCTGGAGGGTGGCGAGTTGCTCGCCGCGCCCGTCCGCCGCGCCCTCCGGCATGCTGGTATTCTGGTCCCAGGCCAGCAGATTATAGGTGGCGCGCAGATCGGTGATGGGGCGGGTCCAGGCGAGCAGATCACCAATGTGCTTGTTCTCGGCGCTGAACTTCGGCTCAGCGGAGATGGCTGTCTTGGAGGCGGTCACACGCAATCCCTCGGCGCTAGAGTACGGCGTTTCACTGGCTGGCGGTTTGCAGCGAGGGTATCGTATCACACCGCACGTAAGACGCCTACGCCGCTCATGCGCGGAGTGGGGATGCTAGAGATAGCAGGGCGGGCTGCTGCCCTTGCGGCGATAGCTCTCGCGGGCGAGGGCCTCGCGGGCGAGCGTGGCCAGCGTAGCGGACAGCGGATCATCTGGCGCGAAGCCCTCCTCATAGCCAGCGGCGCGGGCGCGGGCTCGCGTGACACCCGCGCCGCACCACGCCAGCAGCATCCGCTCGAAGAGGTTCAGCCCCTCGGCGGCGTCGAGGATGGCCGCGCGCCAGGCGCCGGGGGTGGGCGCGCCGCTAGCGTCGTGAGCGTCCTCCCAGATGAGCAGGACATCGGGGTCCTGCTGGGCGACACGGCTGAGCGCGGCGGCGTCCGGCGAGTCCCCCAGCGTCTCGGCGAACAGGCGCACGCCGGAATAGGGCTTCAAGGCGGCGCGCCAGGCCGCTAGCGGCTCGGCTGGGCTATCCGCGCGGCGCAGGACCATCAGCATCAGCGGGCGCCCCAGCGCATCGGCCAGCCACGCGCTGAAGAGCGTGGGATCCGTGGGCGCGCGCAGCGCCGCTCCGCCGTCCACATCGCTTGCCATCCGTCGCCCCCTTTTGCCAGGCTGTATCACGCTACGACCTGACTGTAGTGTAGCACGCTGACGAAAGGGCGGCGCGGCTCACTGCGGGACGTAGACGAGCATGACGTTGCCGGAGTCGTAGGCCTGCGCGCTGACCAGGCGCAACGGTGGGCGGCCCGTCACGCCCGCGAAGAGCGATTTGCCCGCGCCGAGAATGACCGGATTCACGATCAGACGGTACTCATCGATCAGGCCAAGCTGAGTGAGCTGGGTGACGATGGTACCACTGCCGAAGATGGCCATATGCTTGCCCGGCTCTGCCTTCAGGCGGGCGATCTCGTCGGCCAGCGGGCTCTGGGCCAGGCGGGCGCCGTTCCAGTCCACCGCGCTGAGCGTGCGCGAGAAGACGACCTTGCCCAGCGCGTTCATCTTCGCGGCGATGATCTGATCATCCGCGAGCGCGGCGGGCGTGGGCCAGTAGCCTGCCATGCCCTCATAGGTCACGCGCCCGAAGACGAGCGTATCCAATGAGTCGAGCATCTCGGTGGCCATCGCGTTGAATTCGGCGTCCACGTTGTGCCAGTCAATCTCATCGTTGGGTCCGGCGAAGTAGCCGTCGATGGAGATCATGTTGGAGACGAAGAGCTTGCGCATGTCTGTCCCTCCCTTGCAGATGTGAGGATCATTGCGGCGCGCTCTATCCGCGCGTCACACCTGGCCTCGTTCCGTCCGTGGCGTCCGAAAACGGCTATACGCGCATCACATACCATGCGCGAGCGCCCCGCCCACCGACCAGCCGTGGAGTCAACGGACGGGCGCCCGATACGTCCTAGCGTGTGGCGCTGAGGTTGTAGGCCACGGAGTTGCGGTCGTAGATTGCGCGCGACCAGACGTAGCCAGCCAGGGCGAGCGCGACGCTCCAGACGAAGGCGAGAACAACGGAGCTGGTGTCAATCGGCGTCCCCAGCAGCAGCCCCCGCAGCGTGTCGATGACGGGCGTGAAGGGCTGGTACTCGGCGAACTGGCGCACACCGATGGGCATCGTGGCAGGGTTGACGAATGCGCTGCTGGTGAACGCCAGCAGCAGGAAGAGCAGCGAGAGGCTGTTGGCGCCAGCGGGCGTCTTGCCGACCAGGCCGAACGCCACGCCCATCCACGTCACGCCGAGCGTGATGAGCGCTGTCAGGCCGAACGCCGCGACCCACGCGACAGGATGGACCGTGGGCCGGAAGCCCATGAGTACCGCAACCGCAACGACGAGGAAGATGGTGATCATCGTTCGGATCAGGCTGCCGATGACCGTTCCGGTCAGCACCGAGACGCGGGAGATAGCCATCGTGCGGAAGCGCGCGATGATGCCCTCGCTCATATCCGTGACGAGGTTGATCGCGGTCGTCGCGCACCCGCTGCCCACTGTCATGATGAGGATGCCGGGCGTGAGGTAGTTGATGTAGGAGCCGCCGCGCGCCACGCCGCCCAGGCCGGCGCCCATCGCGCCGCCATACACATAGTTGAACAGCAGCAGCATGATCACCGGCGTCCCGAAGCCGCTCAGCGTCATCGGCAGGTAACGCAGCGAGTGGGTCAGGTCGCGCCGCAGCATGGTCGCCGTGTCGCGCAGGGCCAAAGAGAGGGTGGTCATCGCACAGCGCCTTTCTGTATCTCAGGCTGGCCAGTAAGGGCAAAGAATACATCGTCGAGGTTGGGGGTGTGCAGCGAGACATCTTCGACCGCGAGCGCCTCATGGTCGAGCCGGTCAAGCGCTACCCTGAGCGACTGGATGCTGCCATCGGTGGGAATCTGGAGCGTGAGGGCGTTATCATCGCGCAGCGCCTCGCCCAGAGCGCGGGCAGCCGAGTCGAGGCTCCTGGCGTCGGCGAACCGCACGAGGACGTGACCGCCCGGAATACGACGCTTCAACTCCTCGGGCGCGCCCTCGGCGACCAGCTTTCCGTGGTCGAGCAGCGCGATGCGGTCGGCAAGCTCGTCCGCCTCATCCAGATACTGGGTGGTGAGGAAGATGGTGACACCGCTGGCGACCAACTCGCGTATGATCTGCCACATCGTCTGGCGGCTGCGCGGATCGAGTCCGGTGGTCGGCTCGTCCAGGAAGATGAGGCGAGGGTCGCCCATCAGCGTCATGGCGAGGTCGAGCCGTCGCCGCATGCCGCCAGAGTAGGTGGCAGGCCGCTGTTTGGCCGCGCCTGCCAGATCGAAGCGCTCCAGCAGCGCGGCGGCGCGCGTGCGGCCCTCCGCGCGGCTCAGGTGACGCAAGTCCGCCATCAGCAGCAGGTTCTCCTCACCGGTGAGCAGACTGTCCACCGCCGAGAACTGCCCGGTCACGCCGATGGCCGCGCGCACCGCATCAGGCGCCCGCAGCAGATCGTGGCCAGCGACCCGCGCCTCGCCCCCATCAGGAGTGATGAGCGTGGAGAGTATCTGGACCATCGTGGTCTTGCCCGCGCCGTTGGGGCCGAGCAGCGCGAAGACTGTTCCCTCGGCCACATCCAGGTCGGCGCCATCGAGCGCCACATGCTTGCCGAATGTCTTGCGCAAGCCCCGTGTTTCGATCATCATCATGACGCGCGTTCCCTTCCCGTGCTACAATGGAAATCGCTGATCCGCTAAACAAAGCGGTCAAGATATACCACTAGCAGATAAGCTAGTCAATGAAGTATTATCTCATTGACTAAGGTATATGAATGATAGCCAAAGGGATAACACCGTGTCAAGTGATGCGCAGGAAAGCCGCGCGCAACTCCTCCAGGCGCTGGCGCGCGAATTGCGGCAGTTCATGGGGCTGGGCGCCGCCGCATATCGCGCGGCGGCGGCGCATCTCGGGCTGACGGTGACGGATCTGGAGGTCATCGACCTGCTGGAGAGCGCTGGCCCACTGACCGCCGGGCAACTGGCCGACCTCACGGGGCTGACGACCGGGGCGATCACGGGGATGCTCAACCGGCTGGAGAAGTCAGGGCTGGCGCTGCGCGAGCGTGACCCGGACGACGCGCGCCGTGTCATCGTGCGGCTCGCGCCAGGCCAGGAGGCGCTGCGCGACATCAGCGCGACCCTCGACTCGCTCGGCGCGGCCTGGGAGGATGTCGTAGCTGGCTACGACGATGAGCGTCTCGCCTTCCTGCTGGAGGCGCTCAGGCGCGGCGCCACTCAGACGCGGCAGCGGATCGCCCAATTGCGAGCGGCTCCGCTGGGCGCCGAAGGCATCATCTCCGCGCCGCTGGGCGACCTGGAGAGCGCGCAACTCACGGTCATTGGCAGCCCACGGCTCACGCTGCGCGCGGGCGAGGGGTTGACGGATCTCTATCAGGCCAGCTTCGCGGGCGCGGCGCCAGAGGTGAAAACCAGAGATGGCTCGGTCACGATCCGCTATCCGCGACGCCTGCTGCACATCGGCAAGCAGCAGGAGGCGGCGGAGGTGACGCTCAGCGACGCGATCCCCTGGCGCATCCTGGTACAGGGGGCGGCCCAGGAGATCAGGGCCGAACTGGGCGGACTCACGCTCGCCGAAGTGAACATGAAGGGGAGCATGAGCGAGGTCTGGCTGGAGCTTCCCGCGCCCACGAGCGTGATTCCCGTGCGCATCTCCGGGTACGCCTCCCAGATCGACGTGAAGCGCCCCGCCGGGGTCGCCGCGCGGGTCCATCTGGTGGGTTGGGTCTCCACCTTCATCTTCGACGATCAGACCTTCAGCGCGATGGGCAATGATGTCCGGCTGCAAAGCCGTGACTATGCGGCAAACGCGCCATACTATGACATCGAGGTCGCAAGCTCCGCCAGCCAGGTCATGATCACCGCGGATTGATGGATGCTCTGCGGCTACCCGCCACAGACGCGCATGCCAGACGCCCCGCGCGCTGACCGAGAGACGGTCGGCAGGCGGGGCGTCAGTGGAGCGCGGAAACCCTTCCCCTTGGCCCTGCTGACAGAGGGGACATGCAAGCGCCAGCGGGGAATTAGCGCTTCGTGTACTGCGGGGCCTTGCGGGCGCGCTTCAGGCCGTACTTCTTGCGTTCCTTCATGCGCGGGTCGCGGGTGAGGAAGCCACCCTTGCGCAGCGCGGGGCGATAGCCTTCGTCGGCGCGCACCAGCGCCCGGGCGATGCCGTGCAGCGCGGCGCCCGCCTGGCCAGCGACACCGCCGCCCACCACGCGGATGTGGACATTGAAGGCCGCCGCCTCTACATGACGCAAGGGGCTGCGCACCACCATCACCAGGGTATCACGACCGAAATACTGCTCCGCCGGACGGTTGTTCACCAGAATCTGGCCTTCGCCGTTCGGGTAGAGCCGCACACGGGCCACGGCGGTCTTGCGCCGACCCGTGCCGTAGAAATAGGGCAACTTTTCCGCCACGTCTGTTCCTCCAGAGCGCCATCACAGCGCCGTACCATGCCTGCGCGGGGCGCTCTAGGCCTCTGCGCTCTTTGCCGTCGCGGCCTGCTCCGCCAGCACACTCTCCGCCGTCGGGTGTGTCCACGGGGTCGGCTGCTGCCCGCCATGCGGGTGCTTCTCGCCAGCGTAGACCTTCAGGCGGCCCATCATGTCGTCGCCCAGCCGGTTGTGCGGGAGCATGCCGCGCACGGCGCGCTCAATCACGCGCTCCGGATGGCGCTCCAGCGCCTGGCGCAGGGTCTCGCTCTTGCCGCCGCCGGGGTACTGCGAGTGGCGGAAGTAGACCTTCAGGTCGCGGCGGTTGCGGGTCACGTCCACCTGCGCCGCGTTGATGACCACCACATAGTCGCCGCAGAGCATGTGCGGGGTGAAGGTCGGCTTCCACTTACCGCGCAGCACCTGCGCGATGTCGCTCGCCAGCCGCCCCAGCACCATGTCTTTCGCGTCGATCACATACCAGCGCGGATCCAGCTCATCAGCCGTGGCGCTGTAGGTCCTCGGATTAGGGTTCATCGCTCATCTAACTCCCTATAGTTTCGGACGCGCTTCGGCGCCCTCCCACAGTGTGAGCTTCCGCTCAGTGGTCACGGCTGGTTCGCGCCTGCCGAATGACTCGCATGTCTCGCGTCTGTTCGCTGCGGTCGGCGAGCAAGCCCGCCTACCAGTGTACCATCTCCGGCGGATACTCTACCCCTGTAAGGCAGAGTCCGTGCGGCGGAGCCGCCGGGCCAGCGCGCCGCTTGTCGCGCGCCGCCAGGATGTCGCGCAGGCCGTCGGCGTCGAGGCGTCCCGCGCCGACCAGCGCCAGCGTGCCGACCAGCCGTCGCACCATCCCCGTCAGGAAGCCATTCGCCGCGAAGTCGAAGGCCAACTCGTCGGGCTGGGCCGTCTCCGCCAGCGGGTCGGGCGCGAGCCACTGGCAGCGCGCCACCGTCATCTGGCGGATGGTGTGGCGGGGGGCCTCGCCGCGCCGGTCCCACGGGCTGGAGCCGAACGCCCCAAAGTCCCGCTCGCCCAGCAGCAGCGCCGCCGCCGCGTCCATCGCCGTCACGTCGAGCCGCCGAGGCGAGCGCCAGGCATAGCGCTCGCGGAGCGGCTGGCGGGTCGGCGCGCAGACGATGCGATAGCGATAGCGCCTGCCCAGCGCGCTCTGCCGGGCGTGGAAGCCCTCGCCGACGAAGCGCGCCGCCTGCACGGCGATGTCCACTGGCAGGTTCGCGTTGAGCGCCCGCGTCCAGGCGCCCTCGTCGAGCCGGGCGTCGCTGGTGAAGCTCACCACCTGCCCGGTCGCGTGGACGCCGCTATCGGTGCGCCCCGCCGCCGCCAACCCGACCGGCTGGCCCGCGATGCGGCTGATGGCCGCCTCAAGCTCGCCCTGGACCGTTGGCCCGCGCTCCGCCGCCTGCCGCTGGAAACCCTGGTAGCGTGTCCCATCGTAGGCGACGAGCGCGGCGATTCGCACGGCGCTAGACCAGCTCCAGGCGCACCATCTCGGAGGCGTCACCCTGACGGCGGCCAATCTTGCTGATGCGCGTGTAGCCGCCGTTGCGCTCGGCGTAGCGGGGCACGAACTGCTCGAAAATCTTCTTCACCGCGCGCTCGTGCGGCAAGTGCTTCAGGATGGTGCGGCGCGCGTGCAACTCGATGGCCATCGCCTGGCGGGCGGCGGTCAGCGCCTTCTGCGCCTCATCCTGATCGCGGATCAGATCGAGCAGGTCTTTCTTCATCTGCGCCAGTCGGTCCTCTTTGAACTTGCGGGCCTCGACGCTCAGGGGATATTTACCCAGCGCCTCGCGCTCCTCATTCGGGAGGATCGTGCTGTTGAGCGAGAACTTGCCTCGGCGCGCCAGCGCGAGTACCTGCTCGGCGGTATAGTCGTCTTTCACGACCGCCTTCAGGTGGTCCCACGCCTCCTTGTGGCCGCGAATGGCGATGGCGATCAGGCGCTCGGCCTCACCGCGCACCGCCTTCGCGCGCGCCTCAGTGGTCGTGATGTGTTCCCAGGTGTACAGGCCGTCGATCATGCTGCGAATCGCCGCACGCCGACGCGCCTCTGGCATATTGATGCGGTTGCCCGCGACTCGGTGCCGCATTGAAGCTACTCACCCTCCTCGTCGGAGTCCATAAACTCCAGGTCGCCGTCATCATCGGCGCTGGAGTGGTTGCTGTTTCCGCCTACCGACGGCAGGAGGCCGCGCGCGATCAGGGTGTCCTTGAGCTCGTTGAGGCTCTTCTCACCGAAGTTGCGCACCGCGAGCAGGTCTTCCTGCGACATCGTGAGCACCTGGCCGACGCGCGTGATGCCGCTGCGCTTCAGGCAGTTGAACGCGCGCACCGTGAGATCAAGCTCCTCGATGGGCGTGTCATAGATGCGCTGTGGGATCAGGTATTCGGAGCCGCCCTTGATCTCTGGCAGCTCGACGCCGCCCCCAACGCTCGTTACCTCGCGGTAGTCGGCGATCATCTGGAAGTGCTGCACGAGGACGTGCGAGGCCTGCTTGAGCGCCTCGTCGGGATCGATGGAGCCGTCGGTCCAGATCTGGAGCGTGATCTTGTCGTAGTCGGTCATCTGTCCAACGCGCGTATTCTCAACGGTGTAGTTGACCTTCTGCACGGGGGAGAAGATGGCGTCCACGGGAATCACGCCGATGGCCTGACCCTCTTTGCTCTCAGCGGGCACGTAGCCCTTGCCCGACTCGACGACCAGTTCCATGTCGAGGTGGGCGTCGGCGCTGTCGAGGGTGCAGATGTAGACATCCGGCGTCACGATCTCAATCGTGCTGGGCGCCTGGATGTCCGCCGCCGTGACGACGCGCTCGCCAGAGACCTCGATCCGCATGGTGATGGGACGGTCGGCATACGACTTGAGGCGAATCTTCTTGATATTCAGGACGATGTCGGTGACATCCTCGCGGATGCCCTTCACATCCTGAAACTCGTGCTGCGCGCCCTCGATCTTGATCGAGGTGATCGCTGCGCCGGGCAATGATGACAGCAGCACACGCCGCAGCGCGTTGCCGAGGGTCTTGCCATACCCTGCCTCCAGCGGCTCGATGTCGTAGCTGGCGTACTTGGGTTCGGATTCAATTGGTGTGATGCGAGGCGGAGCAAGGTCGACCAAGGGACATCCCTCCTACCGCTGGTAGAACTCAACGACCAGCTGCTCGTTGAAGGGCAGTTCGAGGTCCTGCGGCGTTGGCGCGGCGAGCACACGCCCGCTGAGCGCGTTGGGGTCCACCCGCAGCCATGCCGGAATGCTCTTCTGCGCCAGAATCAGCGCACGCGCTTTGAAATACTCCGTCTCACGGCTGCGTGCGCGCACGGCGATCTCATCGCCGGGCTTCACGATGGCGGACGGAATGTCGAGTTTGTGGCCGTTCAACTGGAAATGGCCGTGCGAGACGAGTTGGCGGGCCTGGGCGCGCGAATCACCAAAGCCGAGGCGATAGACGATGTTGTCCATGCGCATCTCGAGGCGATAGATCAGGTTGTCGCTGGTCTTGCCAGGGCGGCGCGCGGCCTCATCGAAGTGGCGCTTGAACTGGCGCTCCAGCACGCCATAGGTCTTGCGGACCTTCTGCTTCTCGCGCAGTTGCAGCGCGTAGCCAGAGGCCTTGCGCGGGCGTGCGGCGCCATGCTGCCCGGGCTTGCCCGCCCGCAGGCGACCGCGGTCGAGGGGGCATTTGGTCAGACAGCGCTCGCCCTTGAGGTAGAGCTTCTCGCCCTCGCGCCGACACACGCGGCATACCGGGCCAGTATATCGTGCCATATGGTGGCTTCGTCCTCCTGATGGATCTTTGTGCGCTCCCCCTTTGGTGAGAGCGTCGTGATGCGACCGGCGCCGTCGTCGCGGGCGGCCCGGCCCATCGCCCTGCCAGCCGCTGCCGGGCGTGTGGGTCGCGGGCGCCGCTCTGGCGGCGGGTCGCGCGTCGCTAGCGCGCGTTGCAGGCCACGCTAGCGGGTTCGCGGATGAGGCGCGCGTGACGAGCGCTCGCGCGGGCGGGCGGTGGGAGCGTTACGCTCCACAGATGCCACGCCGGGCGAAGGCTCAGGGCGCGGGCGGCGCGCATCTTGCGCCATTCCGCCGCTTGCCCCCACGGCCACCCAGGACGAAGGCGCCGCCTCACGGCGTGCGCGCCTCGGCGAACACGGTACGCTAGAACTACCTGCGGACACTGAACAATTCGGGATACGTTTGGGACACGACTGCGAGTCTGGAGCGCCAGGGCGCCGGGATGCGCGCGTGTCACCGGGATGCTCTCTGCTGTCGCGGTCGGGCCGCGCGTCTGCCAGAGTGAGCCGGGGCTAGACGCGGCGGCGCTTTGGCGGACGGCAACCATTGTGCGGGATCGGCGTCACATCGGTGATCGAGACGACCTGCAAGCCGACCGCCGAGAGCGCGCGAATCGCGGACTCGCGCCCCGACCCAGGCCCACGGACGTAGACCTCGATCTGCTTGACGCCATGCTCCATCGCCTTGCGCGCGGCGTTCTCCGCCGTGATCTGCGCGGCGTAGGGTGTGCTCTTG
>DASVWQ010000132.1:0-2493 GCA_036393135.1 Ktedonobacterales bacterium | reverse complement strand
CGTCTTCAGCGCAGTGCCGCTGCCTGACGATAGCGTAGATGCGGCGGTCGCCTGCTCGGCCTTCGGGACACGCGAGGCGCGCGGCGGCGAGTGCGGGCTGACGGAGCTACGCCGCGTCACGCGCTCCGGCGGGCGCATCGTCATCATGTGGCCCGAAGACCCGGAGTGGTTCATCGCGCGCGGCTTCGCCTACCTCATCCTCCCCGGCGACCTCACCATCACCTTCCCCACGCTGGAAGATGCTCGCCAGGTCGCCGCGCGCTTCTACGGCCCCGAAGCGATGCGCTACCTCGACACGACCGGCCGCCCGGAGCTGCCCTTCCACATCCTCGGTGTCAAGGCCCCGCGCGATGTCTGCTGGCTCACTGTCAGCAAGTGAGGCGAGTTGCGCATGTTGAGGGAAAGGCGAGCGCCTTGAGGTGGAGGACATCGCCGCACGCTATTCGTGGCGCTGAACTGGACCTCGGCGCCGGGGATTCCCACCGCGAGCGCGGTGGGCGCCACGCAGCCCGCGCGATTGGCCACCCAGTCCACAGTGCGGGCGGCTGTGGCTAGCGCCCACCCCAGCACGACGACAACCGCCAGCGCGCTCTCCCCTCACAGCGCCCCAGCGGGCAGCCGCCGCCATCTGCTCGCACGTTCCCTCGTCGCCCTCGCCATCGGTTGAATCGCCTTGCCCATTCCGTACCGCTCATAACACATCCGCCTGGGATGTGGGCGCAACGACAACGACCGCAGCGGACATGGCCTGCGCCATTTTGCGTAGACACACTGGCCAATGTGACGGCGCGGTTGTGTGGTGCTCTGGCCATTTCGAACTCGCTGGTTTCCCCACTATACTTCTTCCAGACTTCTTCCAGGCATGGCCCGCAAGTTGCGGTTCGGCATGGCCTGGATCAACCTGCGCATTCCTCTCGTGAACGAGGCGCCGCAAGGCGGCCATAAGCAGAGCGGCTACGGAAAGGACATGGAGATGTATTCGCTCGAGGAGTACACTCAGATCCAGCGCGTCATGGGCGACCATGACTGACGCCGCGAAAGGTCCGGCCCTCAAGCTCGAGGCCGTTCGGAAGAACTACGGGCATGTCGTCGTCGTTGATGGCATCGACCTCTTGGTCAATCGGGGTGAGTTCTTCACTCTGGTCGGACCTTCGGGATCGGGCAAGACCACGATGCTGCGTATGATCGCGGGGTTCGAGCGACCGGACTCTGGCCGCATCGAGTTAGCTGGCCGAGACGTCACCTTCATCCCTCCCTACCAGCGCGAGACCAACACCGTGTTCCAGGACTACGCGCTCTTCCCGCACATGTCGGTGGCAGACAACATCGGCTACGGGTTGCGCATCAAGGGCGTGGCGCGGCAAATCCGCGACAAGCGGGTTCAGCGTGCGCTCGACATGGTTCGGCTCAGCGGGCTTGGCGACCGCCGCCCCAATCAGCTATCGGGCGGGCAGCGGCAGCGCGTCGCGCTGGCGCGCGCCGTGGTCAACGAACCCGAGGTGCTGCTGCTCGACGAGCCGCTCGGAGCGCTGGACCTCAAGCTGCGCCAGGAGATGCAGATCGAGCTGAAGCAGATCCAGAAAGAGGTTGGCATCACCTTCGTCTACGTCACCCACGACCAGGAGGAGGCGCTTACCATGAGCGACCGCGTAGCGGTGATGTCGAGCGGTCGGATCCAGCAGATCGGTACCCCCGTGGAGGTCTACGAACAGCCCGCGAACGAGTTCGTCGCCGACTTCATCGGCATCTCCAATATCCTGCTCCGCGACGGCGTCCGCTTCGTCGTGCGGCCGGAGAAGATCCGCATGCTGGCGGAGGGCGAGCCAGCCAACGCCGACATGACCGTCGAGCTGGGGCGCGTCAAGCAGGTCATCTACGCGGGCATGACGACACGCTACATCGTGCGCCTCGATCGCGGGGAGCAGTTGGTGGCGGTGCGTCAGAATATGGACACTCAGGACGACGCCCGGAAGTTTGAAGAAGGCCAGCCGGTTCGCCTGGCCTGGGCGGCGGACCACATGTATGTGCTCAACAAGGGAGAGGGAGGAAGTCGATGAGGCGGGGTATCAAGTCCATGAAGCTTGGGGGGCTGGCAGCGGCGTCGATGCTGTTGCTCGTCGCATGCGGTTCCAGTGGCGGCGCTTCCACACCCACGACGCAGCAGCCGCCGACGGCGAACATGAAACCGCAAACCACCATCGGCGCCGGCGAGGGTCAGCTGAATCTGATCCTGTGGGACGGCTACGCCGACAAATCGTGGGTCGACCCGTTCACCCAGGCGACCGGCTGCAAGGTCAACCAACACCCCGCCGGATCGTCGGACGAGATGGTCAGCCTGATGAAGAACGGCGGCGGCGGGCAATGGGACATGGTCTCCGCTTCCGGTGACGCGGACCTGCGCCTGATCTACGGGGGCGACGTCAAGCCGATGAACGTCAACCTGATCCCCGACTGGCAGAACTTCCAGACCTATTTCAAGAACCCACCGTTCAA
>DASVWQ010000131.1:0-4417 GCA_036393135.1 Ktedonobacterales bacterium | reverse complement strand
GGCGTGGCGCGTGCGTTGTGTGATGTGGAAGGGGTACGCTACGTAGTCCTGTTTGAGCGTTGCGTTTCGCCGCGCGACGCGATGAGGAGGCGCCCCGAAGGAGTGCGCTATGGCCTGGAATCTCTTGGGTCCACCTGAGGCGCGTGTGGGTTCGCGTATATATGGCGGCGCAGTGATGGAGCATGCGCCTGGTCTGGTCAGGACATCTGGCATCCGCTCTTGGCGATCCCGTATGGATATTGTCTGTATTCTCGTGCATTTCAACGTCACTGGTCTGGTCAGGGCCTCCCGACCCCTTGCGGCGCGCGTTGGCGCGCCGTTCGTCGCCTCTGACCGTTGTACAGGCGTCTTCCCGATGCAAGTGAGGGGTACTGAGCCATGACATTCCGCTCAGGGGTCAATCCGCAAACCGCGATGATGGCGTTGCTGACACAAGCCGACGTCGTAGGTGAGCTACGACAGTCGTTCCGCTCTATACAGGAGAACCTGAGTACGACCATCAGCGAAGCTGCGGATCTCACAGGTTTAACCGATGCGCAACTGCGGTATGCTGAGACAAAAGAGATGTTGGAGCCCAACCGCAATAACCCGGTCCCGATAGCTGGCAAGGGCCAGCGTCGCTACACGACTGATGATCTCTTACGGGCGCGTCTGATCGCATTCTTCTTGTCGCGCAACTTTTCGTTCCCTGAGATTGCCGCATTTTTGGCCGACAACCCAGCGGTTGTCCATGATGTGCTCCAGACCAACGATATTCGGCTCAAGACCGCCTTCGACAACATTGACGCCATCCAGTTCAGCCGCTTCGTAGTCCCTCGCCTGGCGTACTTTGCGCTCTCCTTGGTCTTCGAGCGCGACGCGATGGCGAATGTCGGTCTTATCATCCCCGCGCGCCCAGACCCGACAGACCTCGATCAGGCGCCTCAACTACGCCCCGGGCTGTCACCTGACATCAGTGAGGTCGCCTCGGCGGATGATCTGGGCCGCCTGGGACAGATACTGGTGGCCTGGCGTCGGGCGGATGGACCACTCGTTACGCTGCTCACCGCTGGCAACCCGTTTGAGCGGGCGCGGCAGCCGCTGCTGAAGCCGCTGGCGGACGTGCTGCTGGAGGACTCCCCAGAGGCGGCGATGGCGCGCGCATCGGGTATCCTGCTGGCCTACGAACCGCAGGTGGAAGGTGAGTTGAAAGAGGCCGAGCGCACACTGCGGAAGCGCCGCGACATCCGGAGCGCAAGCGCCCGCGTGACCCCCGACCCGCGTAAGGTCGCTGTGCGTCTCGTCTGTGAGGCGCAGCGCATCTTCAACCACCGCCTGGCGATGACGCATGGCGATATGCTGGATGGCGCGAAAATGCAGATCTACGCGGCGCCCGAACTCATCAATCCTGCGCTGGGCGATTCTCTGCTGAACCGGTTGGCTGATACCATCGTCCGTCTGGGTGGCGTGGAAAGCGATGGTCAGTGGCGCTGGCGGTTTGCTGCGGCGCTGACGCCGCGCAATCCCCAGGCGGCGCTGCGCGAGCAGGAGCTTGTCGTGCGGGCGCAGAGCCAGCTTGGCCCTCACCGCATCGGCGTTACCACGACCTCGCCGATGCGCAATGGCGGCCTGACCTATCGCGCGTTCAGCAGCGGACACATCGAGTACCGCGACCAGGTGTCGCAGCTTGACCCGGCGATCTCCTATATCGATGTCGAAGGCTCAATCAAGTCCGCAATCGCCGCGCCAACTGACGAGCCGCCCGGTGATGAGCGCGGTCAGCCGCCTGCCATCGTCTATATCACCTCGATGGAGCCAGATCGTTTCAATGCCGACGACAGGTTGTTGATCCGTGTCATGGGACGGCTGGTCGGCGAGATGGTGCAGACCTACAACAGCCGGGGACACCGCCCGGCTGCGCTGACCGATGCGTTGGCTGATCCAGACATCGTAGACCCGTTTCTGGCCGAGTTCCTCTCCGACTCGGACTTCACGCGCGAGTTGTCGCTCATCTTCGACGCCATTCTGAACAAACCGGCTCCGGATCAGGAGCCGCCGCGCCAACAGGATCTAGCGAGTCTGACCCTGGTGGGGCTGGACATCAACGATTTCGCCAGCATCGAGCGTGTGCGTGGTAGCTCACTGGCCCGCATGCTCACCAAGGCGATTGGCCTACGGGCAAAACAGCGGATCGAGGGCAGTTTCAGCCGAGGCGCCGAGCGCACCTTGTTCTTTCATGTGTGGGGGGACCGTTTCTATGCGCTGATTCGGGATGAGGACGACGACGTGGTGAAGCGGCGTGTCGGACGGATTCACGGTGAACTGAGCGGCGATTATACCCTGGAGGGGGACATGGTAGCGCCCGCGCGCACCAAGACGCCGCAGTCACCCGAGAGACAAGATGAGGCGCGCATGACGGTGGCTGTCAGAATGGTAGGGATGCGGCTCACCAGGCGTGAGTTGCGCAGACTGGTTGGCGAAGATCCAAATAGCGCGACTGAAGTGGTCGCTGGTCTGGCGCGCCAGCTCGAAAACGGGCTGCGTCAAGCGCGCGAAATGCGTGACGGCGACCAGCGCATGCTCTGGTGGAACAGCGACGAGCATACCTTCACAGCAGAGGACCCTGCCGAGCCAGCGCCGCCTGCCCCGCCGACCCAGCCGGTTTCGGTGGAGGTTGCGGGGACGCCAGACGCGATGGTTTGAGCCACGCTCAGTAGTCGTGGGTGACGTAGGTGGGACGGGAGCGGCCCAGCGTGACTTGCTCGAAGGCGTAGGCCAGCGCGAGCAGCCGCGCCTCGCTGAATGCCCGCCCGGTGAAGGTGGCGCCGACGGGCAGCCCGCCGACCGCGCCGATCGGCACGCTGATAGCCGGATAGCCCGCCAGCGCCGCCGGGCCGGAACTGGAGCCGCCGCCCTCAGAATCGCCGTTGATATGGTCGATCTTCCAGGCGGGCGCTCCGGTCAGCATGAAGAGCGCGTCGAGACGCTGGGCGTCCATGATCGCGTCGATGCCGTCGCGCCGCGAGAGCCGTTGGATCTCAGCCAGCGCATCGAGGTAGGCGGTCTCGCTCAGCGGGCCTTTGGCTTCCGCGCGCACGAGCAGGTCATGGCCGAAGACGGCCAACTCCTGCGCTTCGTGCGCGTCGTCGAAGGCGATCACGTCGGCGAGGCTGGTTATGCCGCCCGCCGGGTCGCGTGTGGCGAGGTAGGCGTTCAGGTCGGCTTTGAACTCGTAGAGCAGGACTTCCATCTCGGCCTGGGTTTCGCTCAGCGCCTTCGCCGTCGGGATGTCCGCCGGGTCGATGACCTCCGCTCCGGCGGCGCGCAGCGCGGTGATTGCCGCCTCAGCTAGCGGGTCGGCTTTCTCGCTATAGCCGAAGAACGTCTCACGAGCGATGCCGATGCGTGCGCCGCGCAGGGCGTTGGCGTCAAGGAACGGGGTATAGTCGGCGTGAAACTGTCCCGCGCTGGCCTGGGTCGCGGGGTCGCGCGGGTCCACGCCGGTCAGCGCGCCCAGCGTCGCCGCCACATCCGCGACACAGCGCCCGAAGGGGCCGATGGTATCCTGGGTGTGTGAGATGGGGACGACGCCAGCGCGGCTGGTCAGGCCAACCGTTGGCTTGAGGCCCACCACGCCATTCGCGCCCGCCGGGCTGAGGATCGAGCCATTCGTTTCGCTGCCCAGCGAGACCAGTGTCAGGTTGGCGGTGACGGCGGTGGCTGAGCCAGAGCTGGAGCCAGAAGGCGAGCGATTCAGCGCGTAGGGGTTGCGCGCCTGCCCACCGCGCCCGCTCCATCCGCTGCTGGAGTGACTGGAGCGGAAGTTGGCCCACTCGCTCATGTTGGCTTTGCCCAGCAACACGGCGCCCGCCGCGCGCAGCCGCGCCGCCACCGTCGCGTCGGCGGCCGGACGGCTGGCGGCGAGGGCAAGCGAGCCAGCCGTCGTCAGCGTCTCGTCCGCCGTGTCGATGTTGTCCTTCAGCAGGATCGGGATGCCGTGGAGGGGGCCGCGCGGGCCAGTGGCCGCCCGCTCGCGGTCGAGCGCCTCGGCGATCTCCAGCGCGTCGGGGTTCGTCTCGATGACGGCGCGCAGGGCTGGCCCATCCTCGTTCATGGCGGCGATGCGGTCGAGATACATCTCCGTCAGGCGGCGCGCGGTGAGGCCACCCGAGGCCATCTCGGCCTGCGCCTCGGCGATGGTCAGCTCCTCGATCTCGCTGTGGGGCGCGGTGTAGCTGCGGGGATCAAAGCCAGCGGTGTTCATGGGCGCGCTCCCTCACTCAGACCAGCGGGCGGCGGCGATGGCGTCGCGCGCATACGAAACGAGCGTGACACACCGATGATGTCGGCAGCCACGCTCGAAAGGGCAGGTCGTGAGTGGTGGAGATGAGGGGGCTCGAACCCCTGGCCTCGACATTGCGAACGTCGCGCTCTTCCA
>DASVWQ010000130.1:0-9033 GCA_036393135.1 Ktedonobacterales bacterium | reverse complement strand
ACGAGCCGCCGCTCGAACCACCACGAGCGCGCCAGCGCGCCCATCCGCGCCGCCGAGCTTTCGCCGCGCATCACCATCTCGCTCTTGAGCTGGGTCTTGGCGCGGGCCAGTTCGTCCTCGGTGACGCCCTGCTCTTGCAGCAGCTTCAGCTCGTCAAGCATCACTTGCACCGTCTCGTGAGCCTTGTCGGGCGAGGCCCCGGCGTAGAGGTAGCCCGCGCCGTAGTCGCCGTTCGGCGCGAAGATGGCGGCGACGGAGTAGACCAGGCCGCGCTTCTCGCGTACCTCGCGGAAGAGGCGCGAAGTCATGCCGCCGCCGAAGATCTCCAGCGCGACATTGGCGGCGTAGTAGTCGGGATCGCCGTAGGTCGGGAAGGGGAACGCCATGCCGATGTGTTCCTGGTTGCCCTCGACCACCTCGACGCTCACCCCGCTCTGCGGCTGCGGTCGCTGGGTCGGCGCGACAGGCGCGGCGCCGCTCCATCCGCCGAAGAGTTCGCCCACCCGCGCGACGGCATGCTCCCACTCGAAGGCCCCCGCGATGGAGATGAGCGAGCCGTCGGGCTGGTAGCGGGCGCGATAGAAGGCGCGCAGGTCGTCGGGAGTCAGCGCCTCGACCGTCTCGCGCAGGCCCAGCGAGCGGCGTCCCAGCGTGGTGCCAGCGTAGAAGCGCTCGCGCACGAGGTCGAAGATGCGGCGCATCGGCTCGTCGTCGCGGCGGCGGATGTCCTGGAGTTGCACCGCGCGCATCTGGTTGAACTCGTCGTCGGGAATCGTTGGGTGGAGCATGACATCGGCGAAGAGGTCGAGCGCGCGGTCGAAGCGATTCCCGACGATCTGCGCGGAGTAGCGGCCAAATTCCAGCGCGTTCTCGCCGCCCTTGCGTGCGCCAATCTCCTCAAACTCCTCGGTAAGCTGGCGCACGTTGCGCGTCGCGGTCCCCTGGAACATCATGTCAGAGAGCAGATAGGTCAGGCCGAGGCGGTCCTCTGGCTCGTCACGATAGCCTGCTGGGACCTGCACCCCAAACGTCACCGAGGCCAGGCTGGGCATGCGCTGGCCAACCATGCGCAGGCCATTGGCGAAGACGTGGGTAAAGTAGTTGGGGGCCAGCTCGCCGCTGGGCGCGCTGGTGGTCGTGTCAGTCGTATCGGGCGTGCTCATGCCGATGCCTCTCCTCCAGATGTGGGACGCCTGCCTGGGCGCGGCGGTGTGAACGGCGCCACTGGGCATATTGTACCCCGCGCGGCTGGGCGCTTAGAACATCTCGTCGCCCCACTCCAACTCGACCTTGCCGAAGCGCACCATGTCGCCGGGCTGCACGCCCGCATCTTCCAGCGCCCTCAGCACGCCCAGCTTGCGGAGCTGATTCTCCAGGCGATCCATGCCCTCCACGCTGTCGGGATTGGTCATCGCGACCATCCGCTCGACCCGCTTGCCGCGCACGCGGAAGCCATCCTCCATCCGCTCGATGGTGTAGGCGTCCTCTGGCTCCGGGCGCAGCGTCGGGCCGCTCGCCTCGCTCAGCGCGACTGGCTGGCGGGCCAGCGCCTCGGCCTCGTCGCGGCGAATTTCGATCAGGCGCTGGGCGGTGGTGTTGAGCAGGTCTTGCAGGCCGTCGCTGGTGGCCGAGGAGATCGCCAGCGCCTGGATGCCCCGCTCCTCGGCGCGGTCACGCAGGGCGTGCCAGCGGTCGCGCGCCTCCTGCAAGTCCATCTTGGTCAGGACGATGATCTGCGGGCGGGTCGCCAGCTCCGGGCTATACTCCTCCAGCTCGCGGTTGATCGCCTCGAACTCTTCCCACGGGTCGCGCTCCGAGACGCCATCGATCAGGTGTAGCAGCAGGCGGCAACGCTCGACATGGCGGAGGAACTCATGTCCCAGCCCCACGCCCTGCGCCGCGCCCTCGATCAGGCCAGGGATGTCGGCGATGACGAAGCTGTAGTCGTCGCCCTGGGTGGGGTCGCCGACGACCGCCACGCCGAGGTTGGGCGTGAGGGTGGTGAAGGGATAGTCGGCGATCTTGGGGCGCGCGGCGGTGACGACTGAGAGCAGCGTCGATTTGCCCGCGTTGGGATAGCCGATCAGGCCGACATCGGCGATCAGCTTCAGCTCCAGGTCGATCCAGCGGTCCTCGCCTGGCTCGCCTAGCTGGGCCTCGCGCGGGGCCTGGTTGGTGGCCGTGGCGAAGTGGACATTGCCCAGGCCGCCACGCCCGCCGCGCGCCACCATCACCTGCTGCCCCGGCTCGGTGAGGTCGGCGATCAGTTCGCCCGTCGCGGCGTCGCGCGCGACCACGCCAGCGGGCATCTTCAGGGTGAGGTTCTGGCCAGCGGCGCCGTGCATCTTCTGACGCCCGCCGCCGCCGCCACTGGTGGCGTAGTGCTTCTGGCGATAGTGATAGTCCACCAGCGTGTTCATGCCGGGGTCGGCTTCCAGGTAGACACTGCCGCCGCGTCCGCCGTCGCCGCCATCTGGCCCGCCATAGGGGACGAACTTCTCGCGGCGCATGTGCGCGGAGCCGTTGCCGCCCTTGCCCGCCGCGACATAGATCTTCGCGCGGTCGAAAAATTGCATGCTCTCTATCCTTCCAGGCTCGCCCAGGCCACCGCACGCGCCCCGCACAACATAGTGTGGCGGGGCGCGCCGCTCCATCAGCCGGGGTCTCGCTCGCGCGCTGAGGAAGGGATCGGCCCCGCCGGTTCGCGGCGAGCCGCGCGTCGAGTACGATGTGGTGGTGGGCCCAGCAGGGATCGAACCTGCGACGGATCGGTTATGAGCCGACTGCTCTGCCGCTGAGCTATGGGCCCGCGCCGCGCATATAGGCTACGCTGGCAGGGGACAGTGTATCACATCACTTGGCTCGCCCGGTGGCGACGACGCACGGAAGCAAGCGGCGCGATGGGCTATACTGAGGTAGGCCAGCGCGCTCCCTGCGCATGTGAGCGGGACGCTGGCCCTGAAGGAGCCACGCAATGATCTATAATGTCGCCCAATTGCTCAAAGACGCCCCCGGCACGACGATGGATGTGGAGCTGGATGGCGACGACGCGCTCGACCTGCGCGAGGGCGAGGCCGAGTTGACCAGCCCGGTGACAGGGCGCATCCGCATGCACCGCACGAACCAGGGCATCTACGTCGATGGCATGGTGGAGGCGTCCGTGCGGCTGGAGTGTACGCGCTGCCTGCGTCCCTACACCACCACGCTCACCTTTCCGCTACGCGAGGAGTTCTATCCGGTCATCAACGTGCTGAGCGGTGCGCCTGTCGCTGGCCCGCACGATGCCGACGCCTTCGCCATCGACCAGCATCACCAGGTGGACCTGCGCGAGCCGATCCGCCAGGCGCTGGTGTTGGCGCTGCCGATGAAGCCGCTGCATAGCGAGGACTGCAAGGGCCTCTGTCCCCATTGCGGCAAGGACCTCAACGATGGCCCCTGCGACTGCGCCATCGAGGAGGAGGATCCGCGCATGAGCGCCCTCCGCGCGCTCTTCGCCCAGGCTAGCGAAAACGGCCAGAGTTGACGCGCCGCGCAAAGACGCCCGCCCTGTGAACTTCTTCGCGGGGCGGGCGTTGTGTTAGCTTGCGTTGTCGGCTGGCGCTCAGCCGGAGACGCCGACCGGTCCCATCGGCTCGACGACGCCCGCCAGCGGCCAGCGAGGCGCGCCAACGCGATAGACGATGCGCGCGATCTCCCACTCCGGGCGCTCGGCGGCGGTGGTGGAGCGGCGGCGGGCCTTCTGGATCGGCCAGGTGAGCCAGCGGCTCAGGCTGTACTTGCCCAGCGGGGTCAGCTCATAGACGCTGCCCTGGCGGAAGCACGGCACGCCCAGCGCCCAGACTACCTCATCGGTCCCCAGCAACTCGAAGCAGGCGCGGTGCAGTCCCTGGCCTGAGAGGTCGGGGTCCATCGCGATCAGGCGGCCCAGCTTGCCCCTGAGATGCAGCGGCCCGCGCTCCCATGGTCCGCGCAGGCGGTGCGCCCAGCCCCAGCGCGGGTCTTCCTCCGGCCGTTCCGGGTCTTCGGGCGTCGGCAGTAGCGTCAGCAGCAGCGCGAGTTGGCGGCGCGGCAGGGCTACGACGCTATCCGGCTCGCCCGACTCCAGATGCGCCAGCGCCCAGGCCATATCGCTGTGATCCAGCACCGACTGGGGTCGCTCGACGCGGAAGACGCCCGCATCTGTCTCCACCTCCACGGCGGAGATGATCTGTGGGGCGGGTCGCTCGGCTGGCAACGCCGCCCCACCCGCGCCCTCATTGTGGCGGTCGCGCTGGGCCGCTGCCAGCTTGGCCCGCGCGCGCGCCGCTTTGCGCGCCACCGAGCGCGCCAGCCTGGCTCGCTCCTCCGCGCTAGGCGTCACCGGGCCGATGCCGTCTGTCACCACTGTCGCGCCCAGCGGGCCGGATGGCTCGGCTGGCTCGACCTCCTCGGCGGGGGCGCCGCCACGCAGCACGCTGATCGGCGTGACCGGGCGCACAGTGCGCAGGTGGCCATAGGGGCGGCTCACGCGAATCGCGCCGGGGCAGTCGGCCCCCTCCAGCGAACGCATGCCGCCCGCGCCGTTGGGCAGCGCGATTAGCCAGACATCGGGGTCCACCGTCGGCGCGGCGCCAGGCAGCGCAAGAGGCGTGTAGGGGCGCGCCGGATAGGCGGTGGCTGAGCCAAGGCTGCCGTGCGCGCTGGTCGCTGGATAGCCAATGGGGTAGGCGGCAGTGGCGGAACTAGCCATCGCCTGCGCGGACGGGTAGCGGTCGAAGCGTGCGGCGCCGAGGCCCTGCGAATCGGTGAGTTCGGTCATTTCCGCTGGCGCGGGGGTAGCGCTGGACGCGCGCAGGCCGAGCCGACGCATCACGCGCTGTGAGTCGTGTATGGATGCCCACATTGTTCCCTCCGGCCCGCTAGAGCGGTTCGTTCGTTGCTGACTCCACCGCCGTTTCGCGCATGCGCGCCCGCGGCCTGCTTCGTATTGCCGTCCTGGCTTTCATTCTTCTTATTACGCAAGAAGCAGGTAACGGGCCACACGTCCGTCGTTGGGGGCGTTTGTCCGCCTGCGCGCTCCCCTGTTGAGTGTACCGTAGAACGGCTGTTCGTGTCAACGCGGGGCGCTGATTGGTTGGCGCGGCGGTCAGGCGGGGGAAAGAAGCGGACGCGCGGCGCATGTCATCGCGTGTGGTAGTCAGCTTTTCAGACGGCCAAACGCCGACGCCAGCCACGCTCAGGGACCAATCCAAGCCGCCCAATGGTCCTGGGTACGACGAATTGCCCGGCTGGTGGTTCGACGCTGGCATGGTACAATGGCGCGCGAGACGCTCCCGCGCGATGGAGCGGCGAGCGGGAAAGGACGCACGGCATGGCGCGACGTGGCAAGGGCGCCCCAGCGCGCGCTGGCGCTCCGCCCGCCAAGACTCCGGCCAAGACTCCGGCGCGGCGCGACAATCAGGCCCCTACCACGCTCATCACCGTGGCGCTGGCGCTGCTGCTGACGCTGGTGGGGCTGGCGGGCTACGGCGCCGCGCTGCTGCTGCGCGAGACGCTGGCGCCCCAGCCGCCCGCCATCGCCGCCAGCGCGGCCAGCCTCTCCGCCTACGTCTGCGACGCGCTCAAACACAAGGACTACCAGGGCCTCGTGGCGGTCATTGATCCCGCCACGGTCTCGCCGACCGTAACTGACGCCTTCGACCCGGCGGCGACCGTCGCGGCGCTGCGGGCCGAGGATGCGCGGGCAGGCGTGGTCGTCGCGTGCGCCGTCGCGCCCTATCCTCCGGGTAGCGTCGTGAGCAGCCCTAGCGTCACCCATTTGCGGCTGACGCTGCGCCGCGCCCACGGCGCCGCATCCACCACGACCCTCACCCTGGCCCAGACGAGCGGCCAGCGCGGCTGGCTGATCGAGCGCGACAGCGGCTTTCTGATGGCGCTGGCGATCCCGACGCCGACGAGTTGAGCGTGGCCGGACGAGCGGCAGTCGGCGAGCAGACAGGAGACCCCAATGACAACCGAAACGCCGAAAGCGCTTGTCGAGCGGTACTGGCGGACGATGAACACGAATGACTGGCGCGCGGTCGGCGCGCTGCTGCACGACGATTTCCTGCTGGAATTCCCGCAATCGGGCGAGCGCTTCCGTGGACGTGAGAACTTCATCGCGTTCAATGCCAGCTATCCAGCCGCGGGGCGGTGGGTGTTCACCGTGAACAGCCTGCTCGCTGAGGGCGCCAGGGTAGTCAGCGATGTCGGCGTCAGCGATGGCGCCCGCGTGGATCGCGCCATCTCGTTCTTCGAGGTCCGCGACAGCCTGATCTGGCGGATGACCGAGTTCTGGCCCGACCCGTTCGAGGCGGCCGCCTGGCGCGCCCAGTGGACTGAGCGCAATCTGTAGCGCGCGCTGGGTACGGATCGGCGCCGCGCTTGCATTGTGTCCCGACTGTTCAGTACTGTTCAGTGTTGCGCGTAGTTGCGCCACTCCCCTATACTGAAAGTCACCGACATTCGGCGCAACCGGGTGTCCAGGTAGTTGACCGGAGGGTAGCGCGATGACGAGCGCAGGCGGCCAGCGGGATGAGGAGATCTACCTCAATCCAAAAGGTGGTGTCGTTGGCAAGGCGTTTGACGCTGTGCCGCCTGAAGTGCAGCAGATGCTACACGTCAAGCCCAAGACGCCCCAACGCATTCAGCAGGTGATCTCCTGGGCGGCGGCGCTCGATCCGGAAGTGCTGCGTATGCACCAGCGCCACGACAAGAGCCTGCACACCCTCGCCGACATTCGCGGCGCGTCGCTCCACGAGCGCGACACAGTGGCCCGCCACTTCGCTCGCCAGTATCGCCACCGCGCGGCGCTCACCGGGGCCGTCACCGCGCTGCCCGGTGGTCTCTGGGCGCTGGTGGGCATGGGCGCCGACGTGCAGCTCACGGCGATCTATGCCGTGCGCATGGCCGCCAAGGTCGCGCAGTCCTACGGCTACGACACGTCGGAATTCGAGGAGCAGGCGCGCCTGGCCGACGTGCTGGCGCTGGCGGCGGGCATCGACAGCCTGCGCGGTATCGGCAACTGGCTGACCCGCGAGGGTATGGTGCAACTGCTCCCCGACCTGCTGCCCCGCGTGCTTGGTCGCCTGAGCGTCGAGTTGACGGCGGAGCAGGCCGCCAAGTGGGTCGGACGCATCATCCCCGGCGTCAGCGCGGCGGTTGGTGGCGCGGTGGATTACGCTTTCCTGCGGGCGGCGGGTGAGCGCGCCATCGCCTACTACCACAACCGCGCCCTGAGCGACCACGCCGCGATCACCGGCGCCGCTTATCCGCTGGAGCTGCCCCCCGCCGAAGACGCCACGCGCATCGTGGACGCCGACGTGGCCCCGCCCGTCAAGCTCTCCCCCGCCGAGGTCGCCGCCGCGTCCGCCGCCTCCGCTCGGCTGGCTGCGGCGCCGGTCATCGAGGCCGCTCCGTCCCCTCAGCCGCCCGTCGAGGCTGCGTCCATGCCGTCGCCCGCGCCTGTCGCTGAAGTCGCGGCGCCGGTCACGCCGCGCGCCGAGGCGCTGCCCGTGGCTCCGCCGATGGCCACGCCTGCGCCCGCCCGTCCGCGCAAGGGGCGTCCGTGGGCAGCCTATCTGGCAATTTTCATGGTCTTCATCATCGCCGCCAGCGCCATCGCCTGTGTCGCGCTAGGGACCATCATTACCAGCGCGCTGCAATCCATCGGCCACTGATCGCGCGCCCGCCCAGCGACAGGCGCCAACGAGAACGCCGCCATCCCACGCAGATATGGGGTGGCGGCGCGTTGTATCGTCGGGAAGCCTGCGACTATTCGCCGGAAACCTGGGCCAGCGGCGCGAGGGCGCTCGCAACGGCGGCGGGCGCCTCAGCCTCGTCGGCCTGAGCGCGTAGCGCTGTGGTGCGCGCCGTGCGCCGCGCCAGCAGGTCCGGCGGGATGCGATAGACATCTTTTGCCAGGCCGAGCTTCTCCAGCGTCACGATCAGCAGGCCAGAGAGGTCGAACTGCCACCAGCGCAGGCCGTGGATGGCCGAGCGCGGGAAGGCGTGGTGGTTGTTGTGCCAGCCCTCACCGAAGGCCAGCAGCCCAACAACCCACTCGTTGCGGCTGGCGTCGTTCGTCTCATAGGGACGCTTGCCGAAGGTGTGGCAGACCGAGTTGACGCTCCAGGTGACGTGGTGGGTCAGGAACATCCGCACCAGCCCGCCCCAGATCAGCCCATGCCAGCCGCCAATCGCGAAGGGGATTACCAGCGAGAGCGCCGCCCAGAAGAGGAACGTCTTGCTGACGAACGAGATGATCGGGTCTTTCACCAGATGCCGACAGTAGACGTTGGGGTCCTCCATCTGTTTGGTGAAGAGCCAGCCGAGATGGGCATGGAAGAAGCCATCCACCGGGCTATGCGGGTCGCCCTCGCGGTCCGAGACGGCGTGATGCTTGATGTGCGTCGCGGCCCAGCTCAGCGCGGGACCCTCGAAGGCCATCGAGCCGAGGACCAGCAGGATGAACTTGACCACGGGATGCGGCGTGAAGCTGCGGTGGGTCAGCATGCGGTGGAAGCCGACGGTGACGCCCAGCGCCACCAGCGAATAGCCCACGAGGAGCAATGTGAGGTCGGTCCACGAGACGGCGGATTGCCAGAGCAGGCGAATGGCGAAGATGACGCCGATCAGCGGCGCGACGACCACGGTAAGGAGGGCGGCGCGGTAGGCGGGCGATGGTTGCATGGTCTCTCCGATGTGCTTGGCCAACCTCATGTGTTGGCTCAACGGTGAGAGACGCCCGCGCGGCGAAATGTTTCACCTGGGGCCATCTGGCGTGGCGGGCTGATGGTCCGCGTGGCGGCGCGCGGCGCGGGCGGGCATGCTACAATGGCGGTGGCGCGAGCGACGGCAGCGATGGGAACAAACGGGAGCAGACGGCATGAGCGGTACACCACGACCAGCGGCAGTCCAGCCGACGCCTGCGGGGCCGGTGGGTGTGTTCGACTCCGGTGTGGGTGGGCTGACGGTGCTGCGCGACCTGCTGCGTGAGCTGCCCGACGAACGCTA
>DASVWQ010000129.1:0-5234 GCA_036393135.1 Ktedonobacterales bacterium | reverse complement strand
GCCCCCTTGCCCCGCGCGCCGGGGCCGGGCAGCAAACCCTCCGCGATGTAGTAGCGTACCGTGCGCACGGGGGTCTGGGTCCGCTCGGAAAGCTCGTCAATCGTCAGGCTGATCTCGTCAGAAGTCGCGTCGTGTTCCATGGGCGTATGATAATCACACAAACAGTGTCACTGTCAATATTGCGCCGCCAGCGACCCTGGCGGCGCGTTGACGCTGGCGCGGGCGCCTCGTATCATGCCTGTGCAGTGGGCGTGGACGGTCAGCGAGCGAGGGAGGGCCTGCGAATGGACCAGCGGAACGGCGCGGCGGAGCGCGTGAGCCACATCACGTGTCCGCTCTGCGAGGCGACCTGCGGGCTGACGGTCACGACGGTGGGGCGAGCGGTCGTCTCGATTCGCGGCGATGAGGAGGATGTCTTCAGCCACGGCTATCTCTGCCCCAAGGCCGCCGCGCTGAAGGCCTTCGACACCGACCCCGACCGCCTGCGCGCGCCGATGGTCCGCGAGGGCGACGGCTGGCGCGCGGTGAGCTGGGATGAGGCGTGGGCCGAGGTCGAGCGGCTACTCCCGCCCGTCATCGCCGACTACGAGCGCGACGCCGTGGCGATCTATCTCGGCAACCCCAATGTCCATAACCTCTCCGGCCTGCTCTACAACACGCCACTGATCCGCGCGCTGCGCAGCCGCAACGTCTACACCGCGACCACGCTCGACCAGGCCCCGCAGCAGGTCGCCGCCGGGCTGCTCTTTGGCGGCCCACTCAGCATTCCCATCCTCGATGTGGACCGCTGCGACTACCTGCTGATCCTGGGAGCGAATCCGCTGGTCTCGAATGGCAGCCTGCTCACGGCGCCCAATATGCGCGACCGCCTGCGGGGGCTGCGGGCGCGCGGCGGGCGGATCGTGGTGGTGGACCCGCGCCGCACGCGAACCGCGCGGGAGGCCGACGCTCACTACTTCATCCAGCCGGGGACGGATGCGCTGCTGCTCTTCGCGCTGATCCAGACGCTCTTCGCCGAAGGGCTAACCCACCCAGGGCGGCTGGCCGAGCATCTGAACGGGCTGGCGGAGCTGCGCGCGGCGGCCGAGCCATTCACGCCGGAGGCTGTCGCGCCCGCCTGCCGCATCCCAGCGGAGACGATTCGCGGGCTGGCGCGCGAGTTGGCCGCCGCGCCGCATCCCGCCGTCTACAGCCGCATCGGGGCCTGCGCGCAGGAGTTCGGGACGCTGGCAAGCTGGCTGGTCTACGCGCTGAACGCGCTGCTCGGCGCGCTCGACCACGAAGGCGGCATGATGTTCCCGAAGGCGGCGGCGGGCGCCCGCAACGCCAGCGGGACGCCGGGGCGTGGGCGAGGGATGCGACTGGGGCGGGCGCGCACACGGGTACGCGGCGCGCCGGAGGTGATGGGCGAGTTCCCGACGGCCTGCCTGGCGGAGGAGATGGAGACGCCGGGCGAGGGGCAGATACACGCGCTCATCACCGTCGCGGGCAACCCCGCTCTCAGCGCGCCGAACAGCGACCGGCTGGCGGCGGCGCTGGCCGGGCTGGACGCGCTGATCTGCGTGGACGCCTATATCAACGAGACGACGCGCCATGCCCATGTCATTCTGCCGCCGCCCTCGCCGCTGGAGCGCAGCCATTATGACCTGGCGTTCTACCAGCTCTCCACCCGCAACATTGCCCGCTATTCGTTGCCCGTCTTCGCCCGCGACCCCGGCCAGCCTGACGAGTGGGAGATCCTGCTGCGGCTGATGGGGATCGTCGCCGGGCGCTACCGCGAGACGCCGATCGCCGCGCTGGATGACGCTGTGGCGCGCCAGCTCATCGCGGCGGAGGTCGCCACGGAGGGATCGCCGGTGGCCGGGCGCGCGGTGGAGGAACTGCTAGCGACGCTGGCTCCCCGGCGTGGGCCGGAGCGCCTGCTCGATTTTCTGCTGCGTGTCGGGCCGTATGGCGATGGCTTTGGCGCCCACCCCGACGGCCTGACGCTGACGGCGCTGGAGGGCCAGCCGCACGGCGTGGACCTCGGCCCGCTCCAGCCGCGTATGCCTGAGGTTCTGCGCACGCCGTCCGGCAAGATCGAGCTGGCCCCGGAGCTGCTGCTGGCCGACATTCCACGGCTGCGGCAGGCGCTGGGACGCGAGCGGCCAGCGCTGATTCTGATCGGGCGGCGCGAACTGCGCTCGAACAACTCGTGGATGGCGAACCTGGAGCCGCTGGTGAAGGGCGCCGACCCCTGCGCGCTGCTGGTGAGCGAGGCCGACGCGGCGCGGCTGGGGCTGGCCGATGGCGGGCAGGCGCGTGTGACCTCGGCGGTGGCCTCGCTGGTGGCGCCCGTGCGGGTGACGGACGAGATGGCGCCTGGCGTGGTGAGCCTGCCGCATGGCTGGGGCCACGATGCGCCTGGCGCGCGGCTGCGGGTGGCGCGCGAGCATGCGGGCGTCAACCTCAACCGCCTGATTCCCGACCAGGGCATCGAGCCGCTTTCCGGCGACGCCCTGCTCAACAGCACGCCCGTTACCGTCGAGCCAGCGTAGGTCGGCGCGGCGCAGACGAGGAGGCGCACGATGGATTTCACACTGACCGATGAGCAACGCGCGCTCGTCGCCCGCGCGCAGTCGCTGGCTGACGGCCCCATCCGCGAGCGCGCGGCGGCCTATGACCGCGAGGAGCGCTGGCCCGCCGAGAATGTGGCCGACCTCACGCAGGCGGGGTTCATGGGCATGGCGCTGCCAGTGGAGGATGGCGGCCAGGGTCGGAGCGTCTTCGAGACGGCGCTCGCCGTCGAACAGTTTGGCCGAACCTGCGCCACGACCGCCCGCATCGTGGTAGACGCTAACATCGGGCCGGTGGGCGTCCTGCTCCATCTGGGGACCGCCGAGCAGCGGCGTCGTTTCTTGCCTGTCGTCATCGCCGGCGACAAGCCTGCTATCTGCATCACCGAGCGCGAGGCGGGATCAGATGCCCGCGCCATGCGGACGACAGCCCACCGCGAGGGCGATACGTACCGGCTGGAGGGCGGCAAGTGGTTCATCACGGGCGCGGGCGTCTCGCGTCTCTATCTGGTGGTGGCGCGCGTCGATGCGCCTGACGCGGACGCTGACGAGATCGGTTGCTTCGTCGTCGAGGCCGGGACGCCCGGGCTGACGACCCGCCGCATCCCCACGATGGGCGTGCGCGGCATGCCGGAGGGCGAAGTCTTTCTGGCGGACTGCCGTGTGCCAGCCGCCCATCGCATCCCCACGCCCCAAGGATTCAAGGACATCATCACCGTCTATAACGCCCAGCGCGTCGGGGCCGCCGCTGTCGCCCTCGGCATCGCCCAGGGCGCGCTGGAGCTGGCCGTCGCGCATGCCCGTGAGCGGCGCCAGTTCGGCCAGCCCATCGGCTCCTTCCAGGGACTTCAGTGGAAGCTGGCCGATATGCGGATCGCGGTGGAATCGGCGCGCTGGCTGGTCTATCGCGCCGCCTGGGGCGCGGGCCACGCGCTGCCCGACCCCACCGACGCTGCGCTGGCGAAGATCACCGCCGCCGAGGCCGCCCTGCGTGTCACCAGCGAGGCGCTGCAGATCTTCGGCTCGTATGGCTACAGCCGCGAAGAGCCGCTGGAGCGCATGGCGCGCGACGCCCGCATGTTCACCATCGCGGGTGGGACCGCCGAAGTGCTGCGCAACCTCGTCGGCAAGCGCCTGCTGCGCGATGGCAGAGAGCAGCCCGCGCAGAGCGAGTAACGCGGGCTGGCTCACGAGCGCGTCCGCCGCCATCCATTCGGCCCGATTCGCCTCCGCGACCTGTACATCAGGCACGCCCGATGCGCTGCTTCCTTTCGCGCGAGTGGTAACGTCATGCGCGCCTGTGCGCATGATCGCCCGCGCGTCCTGCGGATAGCGCAGACTGGAGGAGATGAACCATGCGTCTCGAAGGAAAAGTCGCGATCATTACGGGAGCCGCGTCCGGGATGGGGCTGGCGATGGCGACCCGCTTCACGGCGGAGGGCGCCAGTGTCGTCGCGGCGGACTGGAACGCGGAGCGGCTGGAAAGCGCCGTCGCGAGCATCCGGGCGAAGGATGGCAAGATTGTTGGTTCGCAGGGCAACATCGCCGACCAGGCGACGGCGGAGGGCCTGATCGACCTCGCGGTCAACACCTTCGGACGCCTCGACATCCTCTGCAACAACGCCGGGGTCATGGATTACATGCAGGGCGTGGCCGAGCTGTCCGACGACATCTGGCGCAAGGTCATGGGCATCAACCTGGATGGGCCAGTGTTCGCGACGCGCAAGGCCGTCCGCTACATGCTGGAGCATGGCGGCGGCTCGGTCGTGAATACCGCTTCCACGGCGGCGCTGCACGGCGGGGCGGCGGGCGTCGCCTACACCTGCGCCAAGCACGGGCTGATCGGCCTGACCCGCAGCACCGCCTGGATGTACGCCCAGCGTGGCATCCGCTGCAACGCGATCTGCCCCGGCGCGACCAAAACCAATATCGCCGAGACGATGCCGCAAGATCGGATGGATCCCACCGGCTCGCAGCGCGCGCAGACCTTCGCGGCGCTGATCCCCGCCTACCTCGACCCGGAGGACATCGCCGCGCTGGCGCTCTTCCTCGCCTCGGATGAGTCGCGCCACATCAACGGCGCCATCATCCCCGCCGACGGTGGCTGGGACGCGGCGTAGCGGGGCAACCCTCACCCCCAACCCCTCTCCCAGGGGGCGAGGGGAGCCGGATTCCCCCTCTCCTTGTAGGAGAGGGGTTAGGGGGTGAGGTCCGTCCACACCGATCGCAAGCGGGCACGGTTGGAGTCGCCGACCAATATCAGTCTGCGCCGGTGGCTGGGCTGCGCTGCGCGAATTCGCGCGCGACGGAATCCATGCGGGCGAACGTGGCGCCGAGCGCCGTAAGCTCCTCGATCAGGCGCTCCAGCAGGAGCATGCGGTGACCGCGCCCGATCACTTGCGGGTGGAAGGTGTAGGTGATGACGCCCCACTCCAGCGTGCGCGCCAGGTAGCGGAAGTCATCGAGCCAGTTGGCCAGCACGTCATCCGTGCGGCGGAGGCCTTCCTGCAGATGGGTAGCCGTCCAGAGATACTCGAAGTGGGGGAAGTCGTCCAGCGTCCAGCTCACGGGCAGCTCGATCAGGCGAGTCGGTTCGCCGAAGCGCGCGGGCTGATCCAGGGGAATCACGTCGCCGCGCCGCGCCCGATACGGCGTGTAATCGTTGGCCATCATGCTGCT
>DASVWQ010000128.1:0-7031 GCA_036393135.1 Ktedonobacterales bacterium | reverse complement strand
AGCGGCGTCGCCATCGAGAAGGTCAGCGTTCCGACCTGGAGCGTGTAGCCGTCTTCGTCGGCGGATGGCTCATCCAGCGGCGTCTCCAGACCGACGACAATGCGGTCTTCATTCAGCTTTAGCTCGTCGGCGCGCACCCAGCGACCATCAGCGAGTAGAATCTTGTGATCGGGCGTGCAGACCAGTTTGCGACCGTCCTCCAGGACGAGCGAAATGCACTCTCGAACGCCCTGGTCCATCTTCTCTGTCTGCGCCGCGATGCCGAGCCTTCCGTCAGCGGTGGGCGCGAACATCCGCGCGCCGCCCAGCAGTGGCATGCGCTCGATGGGCGCCGAGACGCCATTGGCGAGCGTCACGGGCGTGCCTTCGGCGATGCACGTGGTACATCCATAGCCCACGACATGGAAGCGCAGCGCCTCCAGGAAGGGGATCAGGCCTGCCGCCTCAAGGTAGTCGGTCACAGCGCGCGAGCCGGGGGCCAGGCTGGTCTTGACGGCGGGTGAGACGCGCAGCCCGCGCTCGACGGCGTGCTTGGCCAGCAGCCCCGCGCCGATCATCACCGACGGATTCGAGGTGTTGGTGCAGCTCGTGATGGCGGCGATGGCGACCGAGCCGTGCGTCAGCGCGACCTCCTCGCCGTTCATGTCTACCGTCACCTCGGGCGCCTTGACAGCCACCGCTGCGCCGCCCTCGCCACTCTCATAGCGCTCCTTGAACGAGGAGCGGAAATTCTGCCCCACGCCACCCAGCGCCACGCGGTCTTGCGGGCGGCGCGGGCCAGCCATGCTCGGCTCGATGGTGGCAAGGTCCAGCTCCAGCAGTTCATTGAACTCTGGCGTCGGCGTCTTGTCGGTGCGGAACATCCCCTGCGCCTTGGTGTAGCGCTCCACCAGGTCCACCAGCGCGGCGTCGCGTCCCGTCAACCGCATATAGCGCAGCGTCTCGTCATCCACCGGGAAGAAGGTGGCCGTCGCGCCGAACTCTGGCGACATGTTCGAGATGGTCGCGCGGTCGGCCAGCGCCAGCGAGCTGAGGCCCGACCCGGCGAACTCGACGAAGCGCCCCACCACGCCATGCTTGCGCAGCATCTGCGTGACCATCAGCACCAGATCGGTGGCCGTCGCGCCCTCAGGCAGCGCGCCCATCAGGTGGATGCCTACGACCTCTGGCGTCAACAAGTAGAGCGGCTGCCCCAGCAGCACCGCCTCGGCCTCGATCCCGCCGACACCCCAGCCCAGCACGCCCAGGCCATTGATCATCGTCGTGTGCGAGTCGGTGCCGACCAGCGTATCGGGGAAGGCCACGCCGTCGCGTGTCTGTACGACCTTCGCCAGATACTCCAGGTTGACCTGGTGGACGATGCCCGTCCCCGGCGGCACCACACTAAAATCCTTGAACGCCTGCTGGGCCCAGCGCAGCAGCGCGTAGCGCTCGCCGTTGCGCTCGTACTCGCGGGTCACGTTTGCGCGGAAGGCGAGGGTCGTGCCGAACGAGTCCACCTGCACGGAGTGGTCGATCACCAGGTCGGCGGGAACCAGCGGATTGACGCCGTTGGGGTCGCCGCCCAGCTCCTTCACCGCGTCGCGCATCGCCGCCAGGTCCACCACAGCGGGGACGCCGGTGAAGTCCTGCATAATGACGCGGGCAGGCAGGAAGGGCAACTCCTCCGGCTCGCCGGGCGCTGGTCGCGCGCCGGGACGCCATCCCGCCAGCGCCCGCACATCGGCCTCGCTGACCAGATCGGGAGCGAGGTCGTGCTGGCGCAGCGCGTTCTCCGCCAGCACGCGCAGGGTGAAGGGCAATCGGTCAAGCTGGACATTCAGCCCGGACGCCAGAGCATCGAGGCGATACAGCGCGACCTCGCCACTCTGGGTGGTCAGACTCGCCCGCGCGCCAAAGCTATCGCGCCGGGATTGAGCGGATGACATACGCTAGCTCCTTCGGTGAGACTCAGAGAGACACGCCGGATGACGAAGCGGTCGGCGCCGCGTGGCCCGCGAGGAAATAGGTCGGCGTCGCGCTGATCTCGGCCCGCCAGCCCAGGTCGGCGAGGGCCGCGCGCAGACGCTCCGGGCTATAGAACACTTTGACGATACGATACTCGGCGCCGTCGTTGAGGCGACGTGTCACCTGAGTCGCGCCCTCGCCCTCGAGCTGGTGGTCGCGCGCGGTCGAGAATGCGTCGTAGCGCGAATCGATCAGGAAGGCGGCGCCGCCGGGGGCCAGACACGCGCCCACCAGCGCCCAGAAGCCCGCGAACCGCTCCGGCGGCACATGCGAGAGCCAGAAGCTGAAGAACACGAGATCGTAGCGCCGCTCCGGTCGCCAGGTGAAGAGGTCGGCGACCTCGAAGGTCACGCGGTCAGCCGCCGCGCCCAGCCGCTCGCGATTGATGGCCAGCGCCTCGGGCGAGGCGTCCACCGCCGTCAGATGGTCGAAGTGGGGCGCCAGACGCTGCGTCCAGAGGCCCGTCCCCGCCGCCAGCTCCAGCGCCGCGCCGCCATTGCCACGCGCCGCCAGGAAGGCGTCGAGCCGCGCCACAACCTGCGCGACCTCGGCACGCCAGCGGGCGTTGGCCTCGGCGCCGCGGTCATAGCGCCCCTGCCGCAGGAACCACTCGTCGTATTCGCCCGCCCGCGCCTGATAATACCTGATCTGCTCTCGCACGACATCATCGTCTGCCGAGGACATGGTACTCTCCTCTTGCGCTCCCTGCGAGTCCGCGCCGCGCGGCGCTGGCGGCGCCACAAGCAGTATAGCCCACAGCGCCCATTCCACGCAGGCCTCGCGCTGGCCTCGCGTTGGCCTCGCGCGGAGCGCCTGTCAGCCTGGCGAGGGCGTCATCGCTGGAAGTATAGCAAACGGACTATCCGATGTGGCGATGCCTGGTATCGGATTCGCTGATAGGTCGGCGCAAGTTTGTGTAGCGTTAGTTAGGACACTTGACAAACTAACATCAGCATGCTACCGTTTCATCCAGCGGAGGGCAACGGCCTATGACTCCAGTAGACGACGGCGTCCCACCCAGCAGACGCTGGCGCGACGCCCTCCTCCGACCGAGTGTTGTGGGCCACCGCGCTTCTGACCTCCACGACATGCGCGAGGCGAACAATGCGCTCGTCCTGCGCCTGATCCGCCAGCATGGACCCCTGGCCCGCGTCGCCATCGCCCGGCGCACGGGGCTCTCGCGGACAACGGTGAGTAGTATCGTTGATGATCTCCTGGGAGAGGAGATCGTTCGGGAAGGCGAAACCCTCAACTCGGCGCCCAGTGGTGGTCGTCGGCCCACGCTCGTTCACTTCAACGAGTCCGCCGGCGTCATCATCGGCGCCGACATGGGGCGCACGCACTTCACCATCATCGCGACTGATCTCGACGCGCGCATCATCGCGCGCCAATCCGGCCCGTGGGACACCAACCTGGGGCCAGACATCTGCCTCCCGCGCCTCGCCGAGGAGATTCGCGCCCTGGTGGACGCGCGCCGCCTCGACTGGAACCGGGTCGTCGGCGTCGGCATCGGGATTCCCGGACCGGTGGACGCCATCCTTCATACGCTGGTCGCGCCCCCGCGCATGGCCGGCTGGGATGGTGTGGATGTCGAGGGGATCATCCGCGCGGCGCTCAACATTCCCGTCATCCTCAACAATGACGCGAACGTTGGCGCGCTGGCGGAGAGTCGCTATGGCGCCGCGGCTGGCGAGTCCGACTTCGCCTATGTGAAGGTTGGCACTGGCATCGGCTGCGGCCTGGTAATCAACGGCGAGATCTATCGCGGCAGCGGCGGCGTCGCCGGCGAGATTGGCCATGTGCCGCTCGACGACAACGGCCCGCTCTGCGATTGTGGCAACCGGGGGTGTCTGGAAGCGATGGCGGGAGCCTCGCAACTCGTGCGGTACGCGCTCGAAGCTGGCTACGTTCCGGGCGAGAACGGAGCTGGCGCGCCGAACAGCGGCGAGATCGATGTCGCGGAGGTTGTGCGAGCCGCACTGCATGGCGATCTCGCCTGCCAGGCCGCGATCCAGCGGGCTGGCGAGCTGATCGGCGTGGCGCTGGCGAATCTGGTCAACCTGGTCAATCCATCGGTCATTCTTCTCGATGGCAGCCTCTCGCACGCGGGCGATTACCTGCTCGCGCCGATCAGCAAAGCCATCGTGGAGCGCAGCCTGTGGGCCGCCTCGCACGCGCTGCGTGTGCAGGTGAGCGCGCTGGGCGACAGCGCAATCGCGCTGGGCGCAGCGACCATGGTGCTGGACGCGGTATTTGGCTCTCCCGTCTACATCGAGCAGGTGGGCGCGTTCGACGAGGCGTCGGAACCGCCCATGCGTGGGGCCGCCAGCGCGGCCAGCGACACGTGAGCATGGCGGATGCTCGCGTGGCCATCGTCCCAGGAGGCTGAGGCGTTCTGGCTCACTGCGACTGTCAGCGCTACCCGTCGCAGACAGTTTCGGCATGAGGCATCATGCGTCTTTCGCACGTCGTTCGATCGATGATCCCAGGCTCATCGGCGCCTCACTCGCGTGAATCGCGGTGAGATTACCTGCGCAATAATGCGTAGTACAAGCGTAGGATGAGTCCCTGAAGGCGCGCCACTGGTGGCGCGTCCGTCCGAGTGAACGGAGACCTCACGATGAAGTTATCCCCTTTGACTCGTAGCCGCGCGACCGCCGCCGCGCTGGTCGGCGCAGGTCTGCTGGCGACCGTGCTGGCGGGCTGCACGTCTGGCAGCGGCAGCGCATCCGCCTCTGGTCCGTACAGCGCCGCCAAGGGCTGCACGAAGATCGGCTTCCTGCTGCCAGAGAGCGACACCTCTGCCCGCTGGGAAGCGAACGACCACCCCGACATGGTCGCCGCCATCAAGCAGTACCTGCCCAACGCCACGCTCGACGTGACCAACGCCAACAACTCCTCAGACACCCAGATCAGCCAGGCCGAGGCCGACCTGACCAAGGGCGACTGCATCCTGATCGTCGCCCCGCAGGACAGCCAGAAGTCGGCGACCATCGTCGAGGCCGCGCTGAAGCAGCACGTCCCCGTCATCGCCTATGACCGCCTGATCCAGGACAAGAACACTGCCTTCTACGTCTCCTTCGACAACGAGAAGGTTGGCGAGCTGCAGGGTCAGTACATCGCGGACCACTACCAGCAGTACGTCGCGGCCAATGGCAACAACAACCTCGTCATGATCAACGGCTCCAAGACCGACAACAACGCGCTGCTCTTCGCGAAGGGCGCGCACAGTGTCCTCGATCCGCTGGTCACTTCGGGCAAGCTGAAGCTGGCCTATGAGACCTTCACCCCGGACTGGAACAATTCCACCGCGCAGTCCGAGATGCAGGGCGCGCTGACCAAGACCCCGAACATCGCGGTCGCCTATGTCGCCAATGACGGCATGGCTGGCACGGTGATCGCCGCCCTGAAGGCCGCGCACCTCGCTGGCAAGGTGCTCGTCACCGGCCAGGACGCGACACCCGCTGGCTTCCAGAACATCCTGCTGGGCTACCAGTCGATGACGGTCTACAAGGCCATCAATAAGGAAGCTGGAGCCGCCGCCGCGCTCGCCGCCGCGCTGAGCAATGGCACCGACACCTCGGCTCTGACCAATGGCGCCACCACGGCCACCCAGGACGGCGGAAACATCGCCTCCGTGCTGGAGACCCCGGTCGCCGTGGACAAGAGCAACATCGCGAGCACCGTGCTGGCTGACGGTTTCGTCACGAAGGCGCAGATCTGCGTCGGCGTCCCCGCTGGCACTGACGGCATCTGTTAAACTGAACGTAACTCCTTTCAGTGGGCGACGGCGGGCCAGCGCAAGCTGATCCGCCCCGCCGCCCACGACCAGTGAGCGCGAGTCTGGAAACCACCCAGGCTCGCGCTCATATGCCTGGCGCCGTTGCCTGCCGCCGGACACATCCGCGCGCGGAGGCGCCTCGATCTACTCGATCTGGAGGTCTTCTATGGCGGATATGGCAGGGTCCCCGGTTGGCGCGACCGCTACCCCGCGCGTCCCAGAGCTGGCGCTGCGCGGGATCAGCAAGTCGTTTGGCGCGGTGCAGGCGCTCCGCGACGTGGACTTCGAGGTCTATGCGGGCGAAGTGGTCGGCCTCGTCGGCGACAACGGCGCGGGCAAGTCCACCCTCATCAAGACCATCGCTGGAGTGAACATCCCGGATTCTGGCGAGATCAGCGTCGGCGGCAAGCGGGTCAACATCAACAGCCCCGCCGACGCCAACCACTATGGCATCGAGACCGTCTATCAGGACCTCGCCCTCTGCGACAACCTGGATGTCGTCTCCAACCTCTTTCTGGGGCGCGAGGATACACTGTTCCGCATCGGCCCGCTCTCTCCACTGACGGATATGGAGATGGAGCGCCGCACCGTCGAGGTATTGCGGCAGCTCGATGTCAAGATTCCTTCCGTGCGCACACCCGTCGCGGCGCTCTCTGGCGGGCAGCGGCAATCTATCGCCGTCGCCAAGACCATCCTGCGCAATGCGCGTGTGGTGCAACTCGACGAGCCAACCGCCGCGCTCGGCGTGGCGCAGACCCGCCAGGTGCTCAACCTGATTCGGCGGCTGCGCGAGCAGGGGCTGGGCGTGGTCGTCATCTCACATAACCTGGCCGATGTCTTCGAAGTCGTAGACCGTGTGATCGTGATGCGATTGGGGCGGCGCGTGGCCACCTATGACGTGCGCTCGACCACCCCCGAGCAGGTCATCGCCGCCATCACCGGCGCCGAATTTGGCGAGGTTCCAGAAGAAAATGGCGCCGCCGCGCAACAGGCGTAGGGAGTGGAGACACATGAGCAGCGACGTTTCGACACAAGAAGAGAGCAACAAGGCCGTCGCCCCCGCCGCGCCCACGACGCAGCTCGCCGAGATGTCCATCGGCCAGCGCCTGCTGCACGGTGACATCGGCCAGCTCCCCGCGATCCTGATGCTGGCGCTGATCATCATCATCTTCCAGATCATCAGCGGGGGCTTCTTTCTCAAGCCCATCAACATCAGCAACCTGATCCTGCAGGAGGCCAGCAC
>DASVWQ010000127.1:0-11562 GCA_036393135.1 Ktedonobacterales bacterium | reverse complement strand
ATTGTTCGTGACATGGCTGAATCTCCTGTATCTCGTCTCACGCCTCGCGCCCATCGGTTCGCGCGATCAGGCCAGCTAGCAGGGCGATGCGGGGGGCGACGCTGGCGATCTCGATATATTCGCCGGGGTTGTGGGCATGCGCGCCCGCCGGGCCGAGGCCATCGAGGGTCGGAGTCCCGCTCGCGGCGGTGGTGTTGCCGTCGGAGCCGCCACCTGTCGTACGCGGGGCCAGCGTGAAGCCCAGCTCGCGCGCCACCGTCTCGGCCTGGGCAAAGAGCCGCTGGCTGGCGGCGCTCTGGGTGAAGGGGCGGTGGACGAAGCCGCCGGAGATGCGTGTCGCGGTCCCGTCGATGATCGGCGCGGCGCTGGCGAGACGCTGAAGCGCGTCCTCGACAGCGGCAAGGCTCTCCGGGTCGGGCGCGCGCACGTCAATCACCGCGTGAGCCTGCTCGGCGACGATGTTGGGACGTTCGCCGCCCGCGACCACGCCGACATTCAGCGTCACGCCCGGAATGGTCCCGTTGAGCGCGTGGACGGCGATGACGCGATGCGCCAGTTCGACGGCGGCGTTGGAGCCCTTCTCCGGCTCGACGCCCGCGTGCGCCGCGACGCCCGTGACCTCCAGCCGGAACACGCCAACACCCTTGCGCGCAGTCGTCACCTGCTCCACGCTGGGGGATGGCTCCAGCACGAGCGCGGCGTCGGCCTCGCTGGCCAGATGCGCGATCAGGTCGTGGCTGGTGGGTGAGCCGACCTCCTCGTCGCTCGTGCAGAGCAGCGTCAGCTCGGCCCACGGCGCATCGGCCCGCAGCAGTCGCGCCGCATAGAGGCCCACCAGCAGCCCGCTCTTCATATCCAACACGCCGGGCCCATGCGCGTGACCCTCGGCGATGTGGAAGGGGCGGCGCGCGACCTCGCCCGCTGGGAAGACGGTATCCATATGCCCGATCAGCAGGATACGTCCCCTGCCGGAGCCAGGCCAGCGCCCGATGATGTGCGGACCGAAGCCATCCTTGCCGGGAATACGCTCCACCAGTGCGCCCGTCTCCGCAAACCACGCCTGGAATGCGTCGGCCACCAGCGCGCCCCCCTCCGGCGTGTATGTGCCAGAGTCGATATTGACGATGCGCGCGAGGTCGGCGAGATAGTCGTCCAGCCGCGCCAGGGCGGCGTCGCGCAGGGCTTGCGTCTCCATAGCGACTCACTCCTCCTGGTCTGGGTCTATTCCAGCGCGCCGTGGACCAGTTCGCCGCCGATCAGCGTGGCGGCCACCTGCGCCCCGGTGATGCGCTCCTGTGGGATGGCGAAGGGGTCTTCGGCCAGTACGACCACATCGGCCAGCTTGCCCGGCGCTAGCGACCCCTGCGACGCCTCCTGTCCGCCCGCCCAGGCGGCGCCCGCAGTGTAGGCATAGAGCGCCTGCTGGAGGGTCAGCGCCTGGCTGGGGAGCCACGCTCCGGCGTCGGGCGCGCGGTCGTCGTAGCGGTTGATGGCGGCGTGAAGGATGCGCAGCGGGTCGCAGGTGTCCACGGGCGTGTCGGAACCGAGGGCCAGATGTACGCCTAGCTCGCGCATCGTGTTGTAGGCGTAGGCGCGGCGGTAGCGAGCGCCCCAGTAGCGCTCGGCGGTGAAGCGGTCCACAACGGCATGGAAGGGCTGGACGGAGGCCACCACACCCAGCCGCGCCATCCGCTGGAGATCTTCTTCGCGCGCAAGCTGCACATGCTCCAGGCGGATGCGCCGCGCGTGCAGCGTTCCCGCGCGCAGGCCCGCTTCCACGCCGTCCAGCGCGGTTTTCACAGCGCGGTCGCCGATCGCGTGGATGGCCATGCCGAGGCCGCCCTGCGCCGCGTCGCGCACCGCCCGCTCGATCTCCTCCTCACCGGTCGTCAGCAGCCCACGCGCCGCGCCACCCTCATAGGGGTCGAGCATCGCGGCGGTCTGCGAGCCGAGCGCGCCATCCATGAAGATCTTGACACCCGCGAAGCGCAGGAAGTCATCGCCAAAGCCCGCCTCCAGCCCCAGCCGCAGCGCGTCGGGCAGGGCATGGCGCGGGATGTAGAGCAGGACGCGCGGGCCGACCTCGCCCGCCGCGCGCAACTGCTGCATCAGGCGCAGGCTGCGGGCGTCCTCGATGTTGTGGACGCCTGTGACGCCCCGCGCGCGTAGCTCGGCGAAGACGCGCCGCAGCTCGGCGAGCAGGGTGTCATCGTCGGGCGGCGTGATGTGCGCCTCCAGCAGGTCCATCGCGCCGGACTCGAAGAGCATGCCGGTCGGCTCACCCGCGCCATCGCGTTCGATGCGTCCGCTGGCCGGGTCAGGCGTGGCGGCGTCGATGCCCGCCAGGCGCAGGGCGGCTGAGTTGACCCACAGGCTGTGGTAGTCGTGGCTGCTCAACGCGACAGGGTGGTCAGGCGTGGCGGCGTCGAGCGAGGCTTTGCTGGGGAAACGCTCCGGCGTCCAGTGGTTCTTATCCCAGCTATGGCCGATGATCCACGCGCCAGCGGGCAGCGTGGCGGCGCGGGCCTTGACCAGCGCGACCGCCTCATCCTCCGAGCGCGTCTCGCGTAGCTCGACTTCCAGCCGCCCCTGCGCATAGCCAAGCAAGTGGGTGTGGGCGTCGGTCAGGCCGGGGATGGCGACCCGCCCGCGCAGGTCCAGCGTCTCGGTCAGCGGGCCAGCCAGCGTCCGCATGTCGGCGTCGTCACCCGCCGCCAGGATGCGCCCGGAGCCACGGTCGATGGCCAGCGCGGAGACAGTCGGCTGCCCCGGCTCCATCGTATGGATCACGCCGTTGAGCAGCAGCAGGATGGGGCGTCGTCCGAGTGGCATGGTGGTCGCCTCCTGGTGGGATGTGAGGTGGCTGTGGGCGCTAGTCCGGCTCGCAAGTGAATCGGGTTATCCGCCGCTCGTCTCGCCAGCGTTCGATCTCGTCACCGGTTGCAGGAGGCTGTGAGGTGGCCAATACCCCAACGAGTCGGCTCCAGGTGTCGTCTGGCTCGGCGGAATGCGGCGTCGGTGTCGCATCCGCTTGCTGTTGCCGCCCGTCCACACGCATACTCCTGCTACCAACTTTCGCGCTGGCCTGCTATGTGGCGCAATTCGTGGCGGCGCTGGCATTGTACCGCATGGGACGCGCCGCTTGTTCGTCGCGCTTGACGGGCGCGGCGGGCTGGCCTACACTTTATGCTAGAGTGTCAGGCCTCCGGCGGTCGTTGATGACCCCCACCTCCCCTGGCGCCGTGAGGATGCGAGCCATGAGCGCAGATACAGAATCCACCACCCCGGCGAGCGCGCAGGACGCCGAGCGGTTCGTCAAGATTCCCCGTGCCCTGCCAGGTCAGGAATACCGGGCGCCAAGGAATTTCCAGAATCCCTTGCTGGCTGGCTTCTGGCGGCTGGTGGTCGTGCTGCTGTGCCTCTCACTGCCGCTGGCCCCCGCCGTCATCTTCTTCATGATCCTGGCCTTCTCGAAGGCGATCCAGTTCGGCTTTCTCTGGCTCTGGATCGTGATGATCATCTTCATCGAGGTCATCGCCATCACCGTCGCCTGGGGTGTCGCGCGCGAGGCGCTGGGTGTCGCGGGCGTCAGCTACGCCCGCCCACAGCGCTAGGTCAGCGCCCAACCGCGATTGGCGTCGGAGTGGGGCGGCTAAAGCCGCATCTAAGGCCTGCGGGCCACGAAGCCTGCCTGCGCAGGCCGGATCCTCGGCGTCGTTGGCGCGCGTGCGTCGGCCTTCTCAAGGCCAGGAGCGGCTCCGCGTGCAGGGGTATCTTGCGCAATAGAGGAGATGGCTATGGCAGGCGATGCGCGTTTTCAGCCACTGCGCGCGGAGCTACGCGAACTGTGCGCGCAATTCCCCACGACCTACTGGCGCGACCTGGACCAGCGACGCGCCTACCCGGAAGCGTTCGTTGGCGCGCTCACTCGCGCTGGCTACCTGGGCGCGCTCATTCCCAGCGAGTATGGCGGACGCGGCATGGGGCTGGCCGAAGCCAGCGTGATCGTCGAGGAGATCAATCACTCTGGCGGTAACGCTGGCCCCTACCACGCGCAGATGTACACCATGGGGACGCTGCTGCGGCACGGATCAGAGGAGCAGAAGCGCCAGTATCTACCCGCCATCGCGGCGGGTGAGCTGCGGCTCCAGGCGTTCGGCGTCACCGAGCCTGAAGCGGGCGTCGATACCACCAGCATCACGACGATGGCCGTGCGCGAGGGCGATCACTACCGTGTGAGCGGGCGCAAGATCTACATTTCGCGGGTGCAGCACTCCGACCTGCTGCTGTTGCTGGCGCGCACGACGCCAAAGGAGCAGGTGGCGCGCCGCTCGGATGGCCTCTCGGTCTTCATCGTCGATCTGCGGCACGCTATCGGCCACGGACTGACGGTGACGCCCATCAATGTGATGATCAACAACGAGACGAATGAGTTGGCCTTCGATGACCTGGAGATTCCAGCGGCCAACCTGATTGGCGTCGAGGGTCAGGGCTTCCGCTACATCCTGGATGGTCTGAACGCCGAGCGCATCCTGATCGCGGCGGAGTGCATCGGCGATGGGCGCTGGTTCGTGGAGCAGGCCACGCGGCGCGCCTGCGAGCGGGTCGTCTTTGGTCGGCCAATCGGGCAGAATCAGGGCGCGCAGTTCCCCATCGCGCTGGCCCACGCGCACGTCGCGGCGGCAGACCTGATGCGCTTCCACGCCGCTGACCGCTTCGACCAGACGCAACCCTGCGGCGCGGAGGCCAATATGGCCAAGCTGCTCGCGGCGGACGCCTCATGGGAGGCAGGCAATGTCGCCATGCGGACCTTCGGCGGCTATGGGCTGACCGTGGACTATGACATCGAGCGCAAGTTCCGTGAGACCTGGCTGTATCAGGTCGCGCCGATCTCCACGAACCTCGTGCTGGCCTATCTGGCTGAGCATGAGTTGGGACTGCCGAGGTCATACTGATGTCGGCGCCACTCGCGGGGATCACGGTCGTGGCGCTGGAGCAGGCGGTGGCCGCGCCCTTCGCCTCGCGCCAGCTTGCCGACCTGGGCGCGCGAGTCATCAAGATAGAGCGTCCGGTGGTGGGCGACTTCGCGCGCCACTACGATGAGACGGTGCGCGGCCTCTCCAGCCACTTTGTCTGGCTGAATCGCTCCAAAGAGAGCCTCACATTGGATGTCAAGCGGCCTGCGGGAGCGGCGATCCTGCGGGCGCTGGTGGCGCAGGCCGATGTCTTCATCCAGAATCTGGCGCCGGGCGCGGTCGAGCGGCTGGGCTTCGGCGCGGCAAGTCTGCGCGCGGCGTATCCTCGGCTGATCGTCTGCGGCGTCTCTGGCTATGGAACGTCGGGGCCATACCGCGACAAGAAGGCGTATGACCTGCTGGCGCAGTGCGAGGTGGGGCTGCTCTCGATCACCGGCTCTCCCGACGCGCCCGCCAAGGTTGGCGTCTCCGTGGCCGACATCGCCGCTGGCGTCTACGCCTACTCCGGCATTCTGACGGCGCTCTACCAGCGCGAGCGCACCGGCCAGGGCTGCGCGCTGGATGTCTCGCTCTTCGACGCGCTGGGTGAGTGGATGGGCTACCCGGCCTATTTCACCGCCTACGGGGGCGAGCCGCCGCCACGCGCGGGGGCCAGCCATGCCACCATCGCACCCTACGGCCCGTTCACGGCGGGCGATGGGCGGCAGATCAATCTGGCGGTGCAGAATGAACGCGAGTGGCGCGCCTTCTGTGCGCTCGCGCTAGAACAGCCCGCGCTGGCCGACGATCCACGCTTCGCCTCCAACTCGCAGCGCGTGGCCAATCGAGCGGCGCTGCACGAGCGCATCGACCACGCCTTCAGCGCCCTGAGCAGCGAGGAGGTGGTAGCGCGACTGGATCGCGCGCAGATCGCCAACGCCCACATGAACGACCTGCGCGACTTCTGGGATCACACGCAGCTCCAGGCGCGCGACCGCTGGCGCCAGGTGGATTCGCCGGTGGGGCCGCTCCGGGCGCTGCTGCCGCCCGTCAACCTGGAGGGTGTCGAGCCGCGCATGGACGCCATTCCCGATGTGGGCCAGCACACCGATGCGATCCTGACGGCGCTGGGCTACGACGCGGCCAGCATCGCGGACCTGCGCGCGGCGGGCGTGATCTGAGGCGGACACGCGGCGCGGCTATTCGTCGGCTGCCCCTGGCCCAATGATGTCGTCGTAGAGGTCGTGGCCGTAGGCGTCGTTGATGACGACGACCGGGAAGCGCTCCAGCCACAGCCGCGTGATGGCCTCGGCGCCGAGGTCCTCCCAGGCGACCGGCTCCACGCGCCGGATGCGCCGCGCCAGCAGCGCGCCCGCGCCACCCACCGCGCCGAAGTAGACCGCCTGGCGCTCCTTGATCGCTGCGATGACCTCGCGCGAGCGCCGTCCCTTGCCGATCATGCCGCGCAGACCCAGCGCCAGCAACTCCGGCGTGAAGCTATCCATCCGGTAGCTGCTGGTGGGCCCGGCTGAGCCGATGACCTCGCCGGGGCGCGCGGGCGACGGGCCGACATAATAGATCGTCTCGCCGTCCAGCGAGCAGGGCAGCGGTTCGCCCGCCCGCAAGAGGTCGTGCATGCGCTGGTGGGCGGCGTCGCGCGCGGCCAGCACGGGGCCAGTCAGCGTCACGCGGTCGCCCGCATGCAGCGTCAGGATGATCGCCGGGTCGAGCGGCAGCGCCAGCTCACGCGCGGCTGGGGCTGGGTCAGATGGTTGCGACATGGCGAACTGACTCCTCGCGCTCCGGAAACGCTAGAGATGAAACGAGAGGTGGCGCGTCGAGTGGCAGCTCATGTTGACGGCGACCGGCAACCCCGCGATGTGCGTGGCGCCCACCTTGATACGCAGCCCCAGCAGCGTCGTGCGCCCGCCGAAGCCCTGCGGCCCGATACCCATCGCGTTGATGGTCGCGCTCAGTCGCGCCTCCATCTCCGCCAGCAGCGGATCGCTGTTGGGCTGGTCGAGCGGCTCCAGCAGCGCCTCTTTGGCCAGCTCCGCGACGCGCTCGAAGTCGCCGCCAACGCCCACGCCGACGATGAACGGTGGGCAGGCTTGCGGCCCGGCGATCTTGACCGTTTCCAGGATGAAGCGCTCGACTCCCGCCTGGCCATCGGACGGCTTGAGCATGGTCAGGCGGCTGCGATTCTCGGCGCCAAAGCCCTTCGGCAGGATGTCCACGCGCACGTCTTCGCCGGAGACGAGGCGATAGTGGACGATGGCGGGCGTGTTGTCGCGGGTATTGGCGCGACGCAGTGGGTCGGCCACCACCGAGAAACGCAGGTAGCCATCGCGATAGCCCAGCCGCACGCCCTCGTTGATCGCCTCCTCGACGGAGCCACCGACCCACCGCACCTCCTGGCCGAAGGTGAGGTAGACCACGACCATGCCGGTATCCTGGCACATCGGCACATGCTCGGCGCGGGCGATGGCGGCATTCTCCAGCAGGTCCGCGATGACGGCGCGCGCGACCGGCGTGGTCTCCTCGCTCAGCCCCGCCTGGAGCTTGCGCTCGATGTCCGGCGTCATCACTGTGTTGGCCAGGATGACCACCTCGCTGATCGCTTCCGTCAGCCGCGACACAGAGACTTCACGCATCCTGTCGCCTTCCTGTTCTGTGCGCCAAAAGCCTGATACGGGCGCGCCGCCGCGTTGCTGGCGGGCCGCTAGAGCGAGGCGTCCAGCTCGCGCAGGAACAGCTCGATGTCGGTGACGAGCCCCATCGCCAGGGTTGCGCCACGGTCGGCCAGCTTCGTCACCACGGCGGGGTTGATGTCTACCACCACGCATTTGACCACGGCGGGCAGCATGTTGGTCGTGGCGATGGCGTGGAGCATCGAGGCCGCCAGCACACAGACCTCGACGCCCTGGCAGGCCGCGCGCATGGCGTCTTGCGCCCGCATGCTATCGGTGATGACGCCGGGCATCGGGCCATCGTCGCGGATCGACCCCGCCAGCACAACCTCGACGCGATGTTCCAGCGCCGAGGCGATGATGCCGTCGCCGAGCATGCCGCGCGCGTGGGCCTCCTCCAGCGAGCCAGCCCCGCGCACCGTGTTGATGGCGCGCAGGTGGTTGCGGTGGCCGTGCTCCACCGGCTCCCCGGTCTTCAGGTCCACGCCCAGCGAGGTGCCAAAGAGCGCCGCCTCCACATCGTGCGCGATGATCGCGTTGCCGCCGAAGATCACCTGGATGTAGCCCTTGCGGATCAGCGAGGCGATGTACTGTCGCGCCGCCGTGTGGACGATGGCTGGCCCCAGCACGAAGAGCGTACGGCCGCCGCGCGCCCGGCACTCGCGCATCGCCTGGGCCACCTCGGCGATGGCCAGCGCCTTGGCCCGCTCGGAGGAGACGGCGCTCTGCATGAAGCCAAACGCCTCGCGCTGGCGCGGGCGCTCCAGCGGCTCGACCCGCACACCGTCGTAGCCCACCACCACCAGCTCGCCCGCGCGCACCGCATGCATCGGGCAGGCCCGCGCCTCGCCGCGCTCCGGGTCCACCGCGATGGCGACATCCATCTCGATGTTGGCGACCTCGATCCACTGCCCCGCGACACGCGCGAAGGTCGGTAGGTTCGAGGTGGAATAGAAGTCGTCGGGCAGCACGCCATCCATAGGCGAGGGGGCCAGCCGCGCGTCGCGCTCGACGAAGGGGACGGCGCCGATGCGCTGCAACTCGCCCATCAGCGCGGTCAGCTCGTCCTCGCTGTCGGCGCTGACCTCCAGCTTGACGTAGCTCTCTTCCAGCTCGCTCTGGCCCACGCGCATCTCCAGCACATGGAAGTGCGCGCCCGCATCTTCGATGGCGCCCCAGACACGCGGCAGGATCAGCGAGTCAATGATATGTCCTTCGAGTTCGATGATCGTGCTGGCCACGCGCTCCATCCTTTCGTCCGTCCGCCGCCATCGCCTCCGAGGCCGCCAGACGGGAGAGCGCGCCTCGCAGCCAGTGTAGCACGCGGCTACGCCGGGTCGTCGGGGGCGCCATCCGCCTCGCCGGGCTGCGCCAGCGGGAGGGTGAAGGAGAAGACGCTGCCGTGGCCCAGGCGACTCTCGGCCCAGATGCGCCCGCCATGCAACTCGATCAACCGCCGCGTGATGGCCAGGCCGAGGCCCGTGCCAGCCGCCGCCTGCGCCTGCGCGCCAGCCGACGCGGACGGCTCCGGCTCGGCTCCACGTGGCGGGTCAGCCTGCGCATCGGCCTGCGCCGGGGCAAGCTGGCGCGTGCGGGCGCGGTCCACCTTATAGAAGCGCTCGAAGATGCGCGGCAGGTCTTCCTCGCTGATGCCCACGCCGTTGTCGGCCACGCGCGTCACCAGCATCGGCTGCCCGCTCCCATGCGCTGCCTCCTCCCAAGGCGCCGCCGCCGAGACCGTCACCTGCCCGCCAGGCGGCGTATACTTCAGGCCATTGTGGATCAGGTTGACCAGCGCCTCGCCAATCCGCTCACCGTCGCAGAGCGCGTCGGGCAGCGCGTCGGGCAGGCTGGCCACCAGCGCCACCCCGCGCTCCTCGCTCAGCGGGCGCATCCGCTCGATCACCACCTCGATCAGCGCGGCCATATCGGTTGGCTCGGCGCGCAGGGTGATCTTGCCCGACTCGATCCGCGACAACTCCAGCAACTCGGCTACCATCTGCGAGAGATGCTCGGTCTCGGCGGCGATGCGCTGGGCGAAGCGGCGGGCGGCGGGCGGATCGCGGTCGAGCGCGGGCGCCAGCGTCTCCGCCATCAGCCGGATGGCCGCCAGCGGGGTGCGCAACTCATGGGAGACGTGGGCGACGAAATCGCGGCGCACCGTCTCCAACCGCCGCAGCTCCGTCAGGTCCTCGATGGTCAGGGCCAGGTCCGTCACCTCGCGCCCCTCGTCGGCGCCCAGCCGCAGCGGCGTGACACTCACGCGCCAGGTCTGCCCGGTCGTCACCCGTTGGAAGGTGCGCTCGCGGGGCTGGCCCGTCTGCGCCGCCTGGGTCAGCAGCAACGTCGTGTCGTAATCCTGCAGGACTGAGGCCGCCACCCGCCCGACGACATGCTCGGCTGGCAGCCCCAGCAACTCCAGCGCAGCGGGATTGGCGAAGAGGATGTCGCGCTCGCGGCTGGTGATGATGACGGGGTGCGGATAGGCGTCAAGCACGCCGGTCAGCATGATATTGGCGCGGGAGTTGGCGGCGCGCAGGCGTTGGTTCTCGCGCGCGGCGCTGGCGAAGAGGCTCTCGGCGCGCTCGCGCTGCTGGGCGGCGGAGCGCAGATACGCCCAGGCGCCGATGGCGGTGATGACGCCTCCAAGGATGAAGGCGAGCGCGAGTTGAAAGAACGACATAGCCCGACCCGGCCCTACACAGCCCGCGCCAGACGCCTCGTTGCGCGTCTGGCCTGATTCGACGCCTCCACTGTAGCACATGGCTGGGCGAGGTGGCGGCGCGGCTCAGACGGCGGCGGGCAGGTCGCGCGGTCGGCCCCGCGACCGCCAGAAATACCACGCCAGGCCCAGCGCTCCGACGATGGCCACCTCCAGCAGCACGGCGACAAACGCATAGATGGTCAAGCTGGAGTAGCTGGCGCCATTGAAGACGCCCAGCGGCACAGTGGCTGGCAGACGCCCAGCGAAAATCGCGGCGACGACGGCTGCGAACACCCCCAGCAGCAGGGTGTAGACGCCAAGTACGAAGAGCCAGACAAACTGCCGTCGCCGCGTCATCAGCCAGAACGCCGCGAGCAGCGCCACCGCCAGCCCGCCTAGTCCCACCGTCAGCAGCCAGCCAAGCGCAGTGATGACGCGCGGATCAGGCCGATTGCCGAAGCAGAGCGCTACCGGCGTCTGATAGCACCATGCTGGATGCTGCTGGAAGAGATAGGCGATGCCATCGCTCCGCGTCTGCCAGAGGGAGAGCGCGCCGCCCGCTGCGACCGCCGCCAGCGCGCTCAGCGCCGCCAACGCCGGATGACTCTCGATGCCCAGGCAACGACGGACCTCGGCGGCCAGGCGCGCGCTGTCCCGGGCAAATCCTGGCCCGCTGCGCATCCGGAGCGGCGTGAGGCTGGCGAGCGGGGCCAGTCGCTCCGGCAGTTGCGCGACGGTCGGCATGGGCGTATCGTCCAGCAACACGGGAATGATAGTCTTCTCGCTATCCAGCGCCGTCTCGACCTCGCGCCGCACCATGTCTTCCGGGTCATTCAGGCGTCGGGCGCCCGTGGGGCCAACCAACGAGAGCCAGCGCGGGCCGATGATCGCCACTACCACCTCGCTCGACGCGATGGCGCCCAGCAGCGTGGAGTAGAAGTCCACGCCCGCCGAGATGGCGTTCGTGTCGCGGAAGACGCGCTGGCCCAGGCGGCTCCAGCGGCTCAGCGCCTGGTAGATGCGCCCGCACATCACGGCGCTATCGGCGCGCCGATAGGAAAGGAAGACATCGGGAGAGAAGTTGAAGAACGTCGCATCCACGAGGAACGTCAGCAGTCCGCTGTAGGTCCCCGGCACGCCCAGCAGCCGCGAGACGACGAGGTTATAGCCGTCGTCGATCAGGTTGTTATACCAGTGATGCGTGGGTCGCACG
>DASVWQ010000126.1:0-5259 GCA_036393135.1 Ktedonobacterales bacterium | reverse complement strand
AGAACCCTACGGAAAACACCCTACTCCGACTATTGCCCAGATACCCCTATGCGGCGTATCATATACCCATACACGGTTCGTGCAGTTTGTCGCGGAAGGTGGTTAGCCGGATCATGATCAGGCATGAGGTCATCATACGGGTCAAGCCGGATTTGAGCCGGGATGTCATTGATCGCGCGCTGCGGGAGAGCTACAACTTGCTGCGGGACCTGCCTGGCGTGGAGCGCGTGCGCTACGGCGTGAACAACGCCCCAGCGTACCGCCATGCCATGCTGGTCGTCGAGTTGACCGACGAGCAGGCCCTGCACCGCTTCGGTCGGCATCCCCAGCATGCCCGCGCGGTCCGTCTCATCAACCGGCTGGCGGAATCGTCCTCAGTCGGCAGTTTCCTGGTACGCTCCGAGCGCCGCTAGCCGCCACTGGCCACACGACGCGCCAACGCCAACAACGTAGCTTCAGCCGCCCGCCCCAGCGACGGGCGGCTTTTGACTGACCGCGCCGCCACGCACCTCGTAGATCGTCGCCGCGCGCAGCGCCTCCGCCGGAGCTATGGTCAGATCGGTCGTCGTCACCAGCGTCTGGTCCAGGCCGCGCACCGCTGCCAGCAGGTCCTCGCGGCGCTGGGGATCTAGCTCGCTCAACACATCGTCCAGCAGCAGGACTGGCTGCTCGCCCGTCTCGGCTTCGATATACTCCAGCTCCGCCAGCTTCAGCGCCAGCGCCACCGTCCGCTGCTGCCCGCGCGAGCCATAGATGGCGAGGTCCACGCCGCCCGCCAGGAAGCCGAGGTCGTCGCGGTGCGGGCCAAGCACGTTCGCGCCCTGGGCGATCTCGCGGCGGCGCACGCCCTCCAGCGCCACGCGCATCGCCCGCGCCGGATCGTCCGCCGGATCGGCGTCGGCGGGCGGCTGATATGAAGGGCGATAGTCGAGGCGTAGCGCGGCGGCGCCCTCCTCGCCAGCTTCCTCGCTGGCATCCTCGCCCGCGCTGAGAGCGGCATAGACCCGCGCGGCGACCACACTGGCGCGCTCCAGGAAGTCGGCTCGCTCGCGCATGATGGGTAGAGCGAGGCGTGTCATCTGGTCGTCCCAGTAGGCCAGCGACTGCGGCGTGTCCAGCCCATCGCGGATGCGGCGCAGGAGGGCGGCGCGCTGCGCGATGACCTTCTGATACTGGCTGAGCGTCCGGCAATACGTGTGGTTGGTCTGGCAGAGGGTCAGGTCGAGGAAGTGGCGGCGCTGCGCGGGCCCGCCCGTCACCAGGTCGAGGTCGGTCGGCGCGAAGACGACGACTGGCGCCTGCCCGACCAGATCGAGCGCGCGGCGCGCGGCGCCATTCACCCGCACCCGCTTGCGAAAGGTCGCGCCAGAAGGCGGCGCGGGCGCGGCTTCGCTCGCGGGAGTCGTGGCGCTGGCGGTAGCGTCATCCACCCCTTCGGCCAGGATCACCTCGATCTCCAGTCGGTCGCGACTGCGGACGACATCGCCCACCACCCGCGCAAACCGCCCTGGCGCGCCCCAGCGAATCGCCTCGCGCTCGCTGCTGGTGCGAAAGGAGCGCGTGGTGGCGATCAGGCTGATGGCCTCCAGCAGATTCGACTTGCCCTGGGCGTTGCGACCATAGAAGACGATCAGCCCGCCAGGCAGCGTCAGGTCCAGCTCGCGATAGCCGCGAAAATCCGTCAGTCGCAGCCGCTCGACCCGCATGCCCACTGCCCTTTCACTCGCGCCCGCCACCGTGGCTCGCTTCACGCCTGTCGCCGCGCACAGGCATTATGCCACCGCCGTCACGCGCACTCGCCATTCTCTCCACATGACGCCAGAACGACGTTTCTTCCCGGTGTTTACTCGTAAGCGCGGCGCCTTACAAAAATGTAAGCGCATCGGCGCGGAATCTGGCGAAATCGTCAGCGATTTTTGGTGACAGCGATTAGTTCGCCCAAGTATCATTATCGCAGGGTGGTTTACGTGTGGATGGATGGGGTGGAGGCTTCCATCTGGCGCTGTATTGATCCGGCGTTCCCCCAACGTGTGGCTGGAATGACGTGGGGTGGGGGAGCGCCGGATCTCTTTGTCTGTTGGGCGGCGCGGAAGGACAGACCAGCCGCCGAGAGATCGCACAGGCGTGCGCGCTTCGCTATCGGCATTCGGCTCCTCGCTGTCGCTGAAGCCCCGCGACGCGGTATTATGCGGCTGGGCGCGCCGCTTGCCCTGATTCGACCACCCGCGCGCCGACCGAGGAGGCCCACCCCATGACGGACACAGCGTCCAACCTCACTTCCGACGCCAGCTCCGACGCCAGCTCCGACGCCAGCTCCGACGCCATGCGCGCTCTGCTACGCGACGCCAGCGAGCGCGCCAGCCGCTACCTCGCCGCGCTGAATGAGCGGGCGGTGGCGCCCGACCCCGCCGCCGTCGCCCGCCTCGACGCGCTCGACACACCGCTGCCCGCTGGCCCCAGCGATCCGACGGAGACGCTGGCTGAGCTGGATAGCCACGCCGACGCGACGATGGCGATGGCTGGCCCGCGCTTCTTCGGCTTCGTCATTGGTGGCGCGCTGCCCTCCACGCTCGCCGCGAACTGGCTGGCGGGGGCGTGGGACCAGAACGCCGCCCTCACCGTCATGTCGCCGCTGGCCGCGCGGCTGGAGGCCGTCGCCACGCGCTGGCTAGTGGACCTGCTGGGCCTGCCCTCCGGAACCGTCGCGGGCTTCGTCACGGGCGCCACGATGGCCAACATGACCTGTCTGCTCGCCGCGCGCCACGCCGTCCTCGCGCGGGCGGGCTGGGATGTCGAGGCGGACGGCCTCTTCGGCGCGCCGCCCGTCACCGTCGTCATCGGCGACGAGGCGCACACCTCGCTCATCAAGGCGCTGGGGCTGGTCGGCTTCGGGCGCAATCGCGTCGTCCGCGCGCCGGTGGACGAGCAGGGACGCATCCGCGCGGAGACCTTTCCGGCGATCAGCGGGCCAACCATCGTCTGTTTGCAGGCGGGCAACGTCAACACTGGCGCCTTCGACCCGGCGTCGGAGCTGATTCCACGGGCGCGGGCGGCGGGCGCGTGGGTCCATGTGGATGGCGCGTTCGGGCTGTGGGCGGCGGCGGCGCCAACCCGCGCGCATCTGATGGCGGGCTACGCGGAGGCCGACTCGTGGGCCACCGACGGCCACAAATACCTGAACACGCCCTATGACAGCGGGCTGGCCTTCGTGCGCGACCCACAGGCCCTGCGCGCAGCGATGTCGATCACGGCGGCCTACCTGCCCATCGGCCAGAGCATCGAGCCATCCGAGCTGACGCCGGAGATGTCGCGGCGGGCGCGGGGGGTCGAAGTGTGGGCGGCGCTGCGCTCGCTGGGGCGCGCAGGTATGGCCGATCTCGTCGAGCAAACGTGCCGCCAGGCGCGCCGCTTCGCCGATGGCCTGCGCGCGGCGGGCTACGAGGTCCTCAACGAAGTAGACCTGAACCAGGCGCTGATCGCTTTTGGTGACGACGAGCGCACCCGCCGCGTCATCGAGGGCGTCCAGCGCGACGGAACCTGCTGGGCGGGCGGCACGGTCTGGCGGGGGCGTGCGGCGATGCGCATCAGCGTCTCTTCCTGGCGCACCACCGACGCAGATGTCGAGCGCAGCCTCGCCGCCATCATCCGCGTCGCGGGCGAGGTCTAGCTCGTCGCGTGGAGTCGTGGCGGCGGAATGGTAGAATGAGCCGTGCGAGGCAGCGGTAAATCGCACGCTGGTCGGCGCGTCTGATCAATACGGCGCGTCGCCGGAGTCAGGTCGTCGTCACGAGCGGCAGGAGAGAACGAGATGCAGAGCGCGGGCGTAACACCATCTGGCGGCCAGCCCCAGGGTAACGGCTCGGTCCCCCAACTGCGCCGCGCCCCAGCGGAACTGCTGCGCGTCGAGGATGTCAGCAAGGAGTTCCATGTCGGCGGCGGCAATGTGGTCACGGCGCTGCGGCGGGTCAACCTGCGCGTCAACGAGGGCGAATTCATCGCCATTCGCGGGCGGTCGGGCGCGGGCAAGACGACCTTGCTCAACATCATCGCCGGCCTGGACGACCCGACTCACGGGCGCGTCATTCTCTTTGGGCGTGACCTGGCGCGCGTTCGGGAGGCCGAGCGCACCGCCATCCGCCGCACCGAACTGGGCTTCATGTTCCAGTCCGCCCATCTCATTCCGACGCTGACCGCGCGCGAAAATGTCGGGCTGCTGCTGCGCCTCTCGAATACGCCCGCCGCCCAGCGCGAGCAGCGCGCCAGCGAGGCGCTGGCCCTCGTCGGCCTCGCCGGGCGCCAGCAGCATCGCGCGCCGGAGCTATCGGGTGGTGAGCAGCAGCGCGTGGCCATCGCGCGGGCGCTGGTGCATGCGCCGCGCCTGGTGCTGGCCGACGAGCCGACCGGCAACCTCGATACCCACACCGGCCTGGCGATCCTCGATCTGCTGCGCAACGTCGCACACAACGCGGGCATTGGCTTCATCATCACCACCCACGACCCGCAGGCCTCGGCCATCGCCGACGCAGTGTATGATATTAACGATGGCGTGCTCAGCCCCGGTCAGAAGTAGCCCGGTCTCCGCGCCACGCACGGGGTCAAACGGAGGTCTTCAGACCAGCGTATGGATATGGATACGCCCGCGCAACCCGTGGCCCCACACGCGGCCAGCGCCACCGTCGAAGAATATCTGGAGACGATCTACAACATCGCGATGGAAGGCGATCCGGTGATTGGCGCGCGTCTGGCGGAGAAGTTCCGCGTGGCGGCGCCGACCGTGACCGAGACGTTGAAACGTATGACGCGCGACGGCTTCATCGAGATGGACAGCCGCCGCCAGATCAGCCTGACACCGCTGGGCGTGGAGCGCGCCGAGGCTGTGCTGCGCCGTCACCGCCTGACCGAGCGCTTCCTGGTGGACATGCTGGGGATGCAGTGGCATCAGGTGCATGAGGAAGCCTGCCGCCTGGAGCACTACATCTCCGGCGCGGTCGAGGCGCGCGTGCTGGCCTCGCTCCACCAGCCGACCACCTGCCCCCACGGTAACCCAATCCCCGGCGCAGTGCCAAACGCGCGCAGCTATCTCAGCGACCTCGGCGCGCGGCGGCTGCTCCACACGCCGCCCGGCGAGGCGCAAACCATCGTCTGTGTCTCCGAGGTGGTAGAAGACGAGGAGGAGTTGATCTCCTACCTCCATGATCGCGGACTGACCCCCGGCGCCCGCGTCACGCTGGCTGCGCCGCCACCCGCCGACGCCAGCGA
>DASVWQ010000125.1:0-3115 GCA_036393135.1 Ktedonobacterales bacterium | reverse complement strand
TCTACGCCGGGCTGATGATTACCGACCAGGGGCCAAAGGTGGTCGAATTCAACTGCCGCTTTGGCGATCCGGAGACGCAGGTGGTTCTGCCGCGCCTCACCAGCGACCTGCTCACACTCTGCGCCGCCGTGGCCGCTGGCGACCTCACCAGCGCGCCGACGCCTGCCTGGACCTCCGAGGCAACCTGCGGCGTGGTGGTCGCGGCGGACGGCTATCCCGGCGCCTACGAGAAGGGCAGGCCCATCACCGGACTGGACACACTGGATGACGACATCCTCGTCTTTCACGCGGGGACACAGCGGGCGGCGGATGGCGCCCTCGTCACCGCTGGCGGGCGTGTGCTGACAGTGGTGGCGCGCGGCGCAACGGTGATGGCGGCGCGCGAGCGGGTCTATGCCAACATTGGGCGTGTCGCCTTCGCTGGCGCGCGCTGGCGGAGCGATATAGGCGCGCGTGAGGCGTAGTCTCCAACAAGAGAGCGTGACGCCAGCGAGGGAGAGCGACAGCGGTGGTGATCGATCAGCGCGATGCGCCTGAGCCAGCCGAAGATGCGACGCCGACCCGGGCGCCTGCCCGCGCGCGGGGACGCTGGCGCTGGCGGCTGGCCCTCGCTGTCGCCGTCGCGCTCTATTACGCGCTGTGGGCGGTGACCGCTTTCGACAAGGTGAACCCTACCGATCTCGATGTCTTCTTCCTGCCAGCCGCACGCATCGCCCTGACGGGCCATCCGCTCCAGGTCTACAGCCTGCGCGTCGGCCTGATCTATCCCAACGCGAACGGTCCACTGAGCCTTGTCCCGCTCACCCTTGCCTCATGGATCGCCGAGGCGCGCGGCTGGCTCAACGACGTGATGCTGCGTCGGGCGCTGGTCTTCGTCATCAGCGCGATCTTCCCGCTGCTAGTCGGTTGGGAGGCCGTGCGCGCGTTAGAGCGCTTCGGCCCGCCGCTGCGTGGCGCCTTCCGCGCGCTGGTCTATCTACCCATCACGCTCACTCCGCTGCTCTGGCTCGATGCGCTCTACTATGGCCACATTGAGCAGAATATCGTCGTCTGGCTGGCGCTGGCGTCCACCCGCCTGCTCGTCACGCGGCGCTATTTCGGTGGCGGCGCCCTGCTGGGGCTGGCGCTGCTGGCCCGCAGCGACGCCATCCTGATCGTGCTGGCGCTCGCGCTGACGCTGCTGGTCTGGCGGCGCTGGCGGGGCGTCACATTGACCGTGCTGGGAGCGATCGGTGTGATGGCGCTGGGGCTGGCGCCGTTCCTGCTGGCCGACGCGCACGATCTCACCTTCTCACTCTTCACCTTCCGCTCGGCGCTCCCAGTCGGCGGCGGCGACCTCTGGAGCATTAGCGCGGCGCCCATCGTCGTCGCCATCGCCCAGCAATTCGACGCCGCCGTGACGCTGGGAATCGCCGCGCTGCTCATTCTGATCACCCATGTCGCGCGCAGCGATCTCGACATCAACAGCCCCGACATCTACGGCCTGCTGACGCTGGCGAGCTTCTGCTTCAGCATGCTCATCAAGACGATGTGGCCGTACTATTTCCTGGAGAGCGCGCTCTTCGCGACGGTCTGGATCCTCGCCCTTGCGCCGCGCCGCGCGGGAGGCCGCGCCGTCACCGCGCGTGAGTGGTTGGTGTGGGGCGTCCACTGGCTCGCGCCCCTCGCCATCAGCGGCTGTGGCATTCTTGCCGAGGTCGGTCTGGAGGCCAACAACTACAGCGGCTGGCATGCTCCCTGGACCCAGCTCAATATCGCCGCCCTGCTCGTGACGCTCGCGATCATCCTGGTGACGCTGGCGGGTGGGCGCTGGGCGCGCAGCCGGGCCGCCCAGCGAGAGGCTGCCCCGCGCGGTATACTGCCAGAGAGCGCGCCCGACATCGCCATCGAGGGCTGACCACGTGGGCGCGGCGCCGGAGCAGGCCCCCGGCGCGCAGACATGGACTCATATACCGCCATGAGACGATTACCCGATGACGTAACACCGCTCTCCTACACGATGGATGAGGAGGGGCGGCGTCTGCTGATAGACTGGTCCGACGACCACGCCAGCGTCCACAGCTACGAGGCGCTGCGGCGCGGCTGCCCCTGCGCCTGGTGCGCGGGCGAGGGCGCGCAGAAGGGCAGTGTGGACGCCGAGACTCGCTTCAGCGTGGAGCAGACGACCCTCTACGAAGTGCAGCCTGTCGGTCGCTACGGTCTCACGCCCGTCTGGGGTGACGGCCACCACACCGGCATCTACACCTACGAACGACTGCGCGCGACCTGTGAGTGCGACGAGTGCCGCGCTGCACGGGACACACGCGGCGCCTATTGAGTGAAGTGAGAGAATACGCATGTCCGAGAGCGGAACTCCGGCGTCCAGCGGCGCGACCTGGCTAGCGCGCATCCATGTGACCCTCAAGCCCGTCGTGCTGGACCCGCAGGGCGACGCGGTGCTGCATGGCCTGCGCCAGCTCGGCTACGAAGATGTCGCGGCGGTGCGCGTCGGAAAGTACCTGGAGGTAACGCTGACCGCCGCCGACCAGGGCGCCGCCGAGGAGGCCATCCGCCAGATGTGCGACCGACTCTTGGCGAATCCAGTCATTGAGAGGTATGATTTCAGCGTGGCGGCGCTGTCGCCCGCTGGCGCCTGAGGCGCTGGCGGCGGCGTTCGCCACACGGAGATTCGTCAATTGAATCTTCTGGTTGACCTTCGGGGCAGGGTGTAATTCCCGACCGGCGGTATGGCGCGCTCGCCACCTGGCGCCCGCGCCCAGCCCGCGAGCGGCCCATGAGTGGGCTGCAGATTCCGGTGAGAGGCCGGAGCCGACGGTAACAGTCCGGATGGGAGAAGGTCGAATACGCTGGCGCGCTCGCTACGAGGCGTCGGTGTCTCCGTCCGCGCCACGCGGCGCCATCGGCGGAGCGCCGCGCCCCCTGCGCCGCGCCGTAGCGTGGTCGTCTTCGCCTGCGTCTCGCCCCAGGTTGGCGCTGGACCGAGGGCGGCGATTCCCCTTCGCGCGGAACCCCTCCCACGGCCCAGCCTGCCGAAAGAGGTGGTTCGTATGGCACTGCGTCAGGCCCCCGCGATGCGGGCGCCCGATACGCCTGACCCGCCCGTGGCCGCGCCACG
>DASVWQ010000124.1:0-3207 GCA_036393135.1 Ktedonobacterales bacterium | reverse complement strand
CGGGTCAGCTTCTCGATGATCGCCGCGAATGGCTCGGTGGTCGCGTCCAGCCACCAGCGCGCCGCCAGCCGCGTCGGCAGCTCGCACGCCGCGATGCGCACCGGGATCAGCTTGCGCGTGCGGTCGCGGGCCATCAGCGCGAAGAACATGTCGATCTCCTGCTCGACCCAGAACGACCCCAGCATCGCGGGCGTCACCATCACCACCAGCGCCCGCGCCCGTTCCAGTTCGTTCTGCAGGGCCAGCGAGAGCGAGGCGCCCGCCTGTGGCTGGTCGCGGTCGTAGTAGCAGGCGACGCCGCGCTGGCTGAGCGCGAGGTGATAGGGGTCGCAGCGGTCATTGTCGAGGTGGGCGTGGCTCATGAAGGCGGGCAGATAGGTCGGCATGGCGGCGCGCTCCTGTTGGTGGAAGGCATGGCGGCCAGGCGCGGCTCACCCGCTCCACCTGCGCCGCTCAAGCGGGGATGGAGCCGGGCAGCCGCGCTCGTGTCCACTCAGGATAGCATGCGCGCGGCAGTGGCGCCAGGGCTGCCGCGCCCTCACCCCCAACCCTTTTCCCACCAAGGGAGGGGAGTTCGCGTTTCTGCACTCCTCGCAGGGGACCGACGCGCCACGCATTCCGTTTCCCCTCGCCCTCTGGGAGAGGGGGCAGGGGGTGAGGGCCAGCCTACTTCGCCGCCACGCCAGGCACGTACCACGTCAGCGTCACCGTCGCCGTGCAGTGGTCCGGCACGACCACATAGCCGCCGTACATCGCGCGGTTCGGCAGATCGCTGGTGGTGTTGGGTGGCAGGCCGAGCTGATCGCTGGCCCAGGCCGTATAGCCATCCGACGGGATGGGATTCTCTTTGGTCGGGTTGTTCGGCGCCTGCGGCCCAGGAGCGTAGCCGCCCGCTGGGCAGACCAGCTCGCCCTGCGGATACGGATTCGCCGGGCAGAGCGGCACGCCCGCGAAGATCGCTGGCTCCTTCGACCCGTAGCCGTAGTAGGGCGACCAGCACATCGGCTTGCCGGTATCGAAACCGTCCGCGCTCAGCAGCTTCGCCTGCGGCGGCACATAGATGCGCAGGTAGTCGCGATAGGTCAGGTAGCCGTAGATCTGGTTGTAGGTGTAGTTCGCGCTGAAGGTCAGCTTCAGGTGGTGGGTTGCGCCGCCCTTCGCGTCCAGCGTCACATCGTCGCGCTGGGTCAGCTTGACGAAGCTGGTCGCCTTCGAGACGCTGGTATTCGACTGCACCAGCAGGAAGCCGTCGGTCCCCGGCGTCGTATTCACCGCGCCGTCGGCGTGGATCTGCGCCAGCCACTTCTCCGCCGCCGGATTCGTGACGTAGATCTGTAAATCCTTCGAGCGCATGTCCAGCAGCATCCGCTGGGCCAGTGGCGCCATCTCGCTCATCGGTAGGCTCTTCACCCGCTCCTGCAAGAGCTGCCCCACGAGCTGGGTGAACTGCTTGCGGGTCGAGGTGCTGGTGTTGCCGCCGGAGATCTGCTTCTCCTTGGCGATGGCGGTGGGGTTCTGCTGATAGTAGTGGAGCTTGGCCTCCAGGTTGTCCGCTGTCACCGTCTCATTATAGAGCGGCACCTGGATCGGCCCCGTCACTCGCAGCACATCCTCGATGGCGATGGGCGAGACATCGATCAGGCCATCCACCTGCTGCCCGCTCTCGTGGTAGTAGACATTCATCACCAGCTTCGCGTTGGTCGGGAAGTCGGCGGAGAGGTTCGAGTCGCGCAGGCCCCAGTTGCCGAACGGCCACCAACTATTGTACGGCGCGGGCGGGCGGCGCCCGAAGATCCAGCCATTCGAGAGGCAGCCCGTCAGGTAGTCGAGGCAGTTGACATCCTGCAACGAGAACGGCGCTAGCTTGCCATTGGTCAGCGTCAGGATGCCATATTGCCCGGTGAAGCCACCGGTCGCGCGCATCTCGCCACGGTCGAGGGTCTGCACGAGGAAGTGGCGCGGCTGCCCGACGCCCAGCAGCCAGCCCGCGACGCCGATCAGGCTGCTGGCCTGTGGTAGCAGCGCCGTGGCCTGTGGCAGCAGCGGCATCACCCGCGCCACCAGCGCCTTCTGATGCGCGCTCAGCGGCAGAGCGTTGAGGTCCACGCTCTTCAGGCGGTCTGCGGCGTCGGTCAGCCTGGCCGCCGCCACCGTCATCGCCGCCTGGAGCGCCGTGATGTCGGCCTGCGTGATGAGCTGCTGCGAACCTGAGAGCAGCGACGAGGAGGAGCCGTGCAGGCGGGTCAGCAGGGGCGTGGCCGCGCTCAGCAGCGCCAGCCCGGCCTGCGACGTGTCGATCCCCACATGCGCGAGTGACTCCACCGCGCGAAGGTCATCGCCCGCCACCGGCAGCATCGCCGCCAGCGCGAGGGTGGTATCGGGATGGTCCAGCCGGTCGGCGAGGCTCTGGAAGTCGCGCTGGGCGGCGCGCAGGTCGGCTTCCGCCGCCGCGATGCGCTGCGGATCAGGGAAGATGCTCGTCTTGCCGCTGGTCGTCCCGCCGCCGGTTGTGGTCGGCGTCGCGGCGGGCGTCGCGCTGGGCGCCGGAGCGGCAGGCGTCGGAGTCGGCTTGGGCTTGCCACCCAGCGCGAAGTAGGTCGGACCAGCCAGCGTCGTTGTGAAGGTCGCCGTCTTCGCCCCCTCGGCGCTGACGCCCTTCGCTGGGCGCACCGTCACCGTCAGGGGATTGAACGTGCCGCCCTGGCGCTGCGCGAGATAGGTATAGGCGGGGTCCGTGACATTCGGGCCGGGCGTCGCCAGCAGCCCCTCCAGCGTTGCCAGCAGTCCCGCCGTCTTGCCGGAGCCGCCCAGCGCGGAGAGCGACGCCGAGGACGATGGTGTTGTGGAGGATGCGCCGGAGCCGCTGCCCGACTGCCCGCTGAGGTCGCTCTGCACCGCCAGCAGATGCGCCATGCCCGACTCGCCCAGCCCCTTCAGCGTGGTGTAGTCGTGGGCCGCGCCCGCCAGCGCCAGCAGCATTGGAATGCCCAGGATCAGCAGCAGCCCCATCGAGACCGCCGCGATCAGCGGGCCGCGTCCCTCCGGGAGGCGCCGCCGCGGGCGCGAGGTCATGCGCCGCCGCAGCTTTCGCGCGTAGTCCAGCGATTCGCGCGGCGCGCTCGTCGTCCGGCGGGGAAGAACCTGGGTCGGCGCGTCGCTTACGGTCATAGCGTCCCATGCGCTGTCCCATGCCGCGCCCGCCAGACC
>DASVWQ010000123.1:0-6159 GCA_036393135.1 Ktedonobacterales bacterium | reverse complement strand
TGCCAGGCGGGATGGAACGCCACCTCGTCGATGCGGTTGCCGTAGCGGTCGTGGGTATGGAGTTCCGGCGGATAGCGGTTGGCTTCCTCGCCCCAACGGATGACCTCCTCGGAGCCAGCGGCGGCGCCGATCTCGCGCAGCCGCGCCTCGTCCCATCCGGCGCCCTCGCGCGCGACGCCTTCGCGTAGCGCGGCGTCCTGCTCGTAGACGTTGTAGCCGACCAACGGCGGCGGCTGATTGAAGACGGTATGCGTCTCGAAGAATGGTGGCGTTTCGCCTGAAGCGGAAGCAGAGGATTGTGTCGTTCCGCTCGCCTGTGTCGTCGTCATCGTCGCGCTCCTTTGCGCTCAGACGTTCCGGGTCTACTCGCCCTCTCTCGCAGTAGACGCGCGGGCGGGGGCGCCTGTCAACGCGCGGGAATGCGCTGCGGGCGATGTGCTATCCTTGCGGCATCATCGCCAATGCTCGCGTCCCACGCGGGGCGCACGCTGTATGAGGGAGGGGTAATCGGCCATGAATCCGTCGGACCTGCCGCCGCAGACCATCATGATGCGCCTGGTGACCGGATTCCGTGTAACCCAGATGCTCGCGGTCGCCGCCAGGCTGGAGCTTGCCGAGCGCCTCGCCGACGGCCCGCGGTCAGCGGAGGAGCTGGCCAGCGCGAGCGGCGCCAACCCCGACGCGCTCTACCGCATGCTGCGGGCGCTGGCGCCGCTGGGCGTCTTCGAGGCGCTGCCCGAGCGGCGCTTTGCCCTCACCCCGCTAGGCGCGACTCTGCGCGACGACCATCCCCAGTCGATGCGCGCATTCGCGCTCTTCGCCGCCGATACGGTCTACCGCGCCTGGGGCGATCTCGAATACAGCGTGATGACTGGCAAGCCCGCCTTCGATCACGTCTTTGGCGCGTCACACTTCGACTACCTCTCGGCGCATCCTGACGACAGCGAACAGTTCAACCAGTCGATGAGCGGGACGGTACGGCGCGAGATCGTGGCGATGGTGGCCGCCTACGACTTCGCAGGCGTAGGGCGTGTGGTGGATGTGGGCGGTGGGCATGGGGCGCTGCTGGCGAGAATCCTGCTGGCGAATCCGGCGCTGCATGGCGCGCTCTTCGATCTGCCGCACGTCGTGACAGGGGCCGAGCCGACCCTGCGCGCGGCGAACGTGGCCGACCGCTGCGAGCTTGTCGGCGGCGATTTCTTCTCGGCGTCGCCGCCAGCAGGCGACATCCTCACGCTCTCCCACATCATCCACGACTGGGATGACGAGCGCGCCACCACGATCCTGCGCAACTGCGCGGCAGCGCTGGCGCCGGGCGGCAAAGTGCTGCTGATCGAGGATGTCATCGAGCCGGGCGCGAATGCGCAGCAAACCCTGTTCAGGGATATGCAGATGCTGGTGATGACTGGCGGACGTGAGCGGACCGCCGAAGAGTTCGATTGGCTATTCACCAGCGCGGGCCTGCGCCTGAGCCGCATCATCCCCACAGAGGCCACCGCGAACATCATCGAGGGCGTGGCGGCGGGCTGAACCGGGCGCGCAGGGCAAAAAAAGTTGGAGCGCCGTCGGCTGTCCCACCCGACGACGCCCCAAGAGTTCGCGTCCTTGCCCGCCAGCGACCTGCGCTGCTGGCGTGTGCGAAGTTGTCTTCCTTCGTGACAAGGAGAAGTATACCCGCGCTACGGAGAAATTTCCCCACGGTAAACCGTGGTTTTTTGGACGGGTTTTGTCGGCGCCTGTCTGATCGGCAAAAGCTGGCGAGCGCGCCGCTCAGACGCCCGCGACGGGCGCGTCGGCCCCTTCGAGCATGTAGGCGTAGGCCATCGTCGGCGTGTTGCGCGCGAAGCCGGGACGCCCCAGCGCGTCGAGGATGATGAGGCCGCCAGAGCCGCCGACCCGCTCGCCCAGCAGGTGGATCGCCGCGTCCGCCGCCGCCTGCGCCGACATGCCCCCGGCGATCAGGTCGAGCGCGCGGCGCGCCAGTGTCAGGCGGATGAAGTCCTCGCCGCGTCCCGTGCACGAGACGCCGCCCTGCCCGCGCTCCGCCGCGAAGCCGCAGCCCGCCAGCGGCGTATCGCCCACGCGCCCGGGGTGCTTCGCCCCGATGCCGCCGGTCGAGGCGCCAGCCGCGATCCGTCCCTCGGCGTCGATGGCCACGGCCCCCACTGTGCCGTGCTTGGTGTCGTCGGCGTGGACGTTCTCGGCCACGGCCCCGACCTCCAGCCCACCCAGCGTCGGCCCAACGTTCACGTCATCGCCATCACGATAGCCGCGCCGCCAGCGAGCGCGCTGCGCCTCCGTCACCAGCGTTTGCGGGTCGCAGAGCGGCAGGCCCGCCTCCGTCGCGAACTGCTCGGCCCCAGAGCCGACCAGCAGCGCGTGTGGGCTGGCCAGTACGGCCCGCGCCAGCAGGATCGGGTTCTTGATGCGCTGCACACTCGCGACCGCGCCGACCGCCAGCGTCTCGCCATCCATCAGACCAGCGTCCAGTTCCGGGCGACCATCCACCGTCAGTACGGCGCCAGTGCCGGCGTTGAAGCCGGGATTATCCTCCAGCGCCATGATCGCCGTCTGCACGGCGTCGAGCGCGGAGCCGCCCGCCAGCAGCGCCTGCCAGCCAGCCAGCGCCGCCACGCGGCAGCCCTCGCTGGCGGCGGCCTGCCGCTCGGCTGGAATGAGGCCAGCGCCCCCATGAACGATGAGTGCCAGAGCCATGCGCGGACTACCTCCATTGTCGGTGAAGAAACGTGACGGAACGACTCGCTCGCGCCTTGCCGCGGACAAGCGACAGGCGGACGGCTACTCCCCCGCTGGGAGCGGCGCATTGTCTGGCGCCGGGCCATCGCCATGCAGCTCCGGCGCGTTGTACTGCGGCAGCCGCATCTCGGCGCGAATCCGGCGGATGCCCTGATAGACGGTGCGCGGGTCGAGATGGAGCTCCTCCGCCAGCGTCTTGTGGACGCCGACGGCTGGCACCGGCAGATGCGGCAGATACGCCATGCGGATGCGCTCCAGGTCAGTCTCGGCGCCGGAGTAGGATTGCAGCTCCCACCAGCTCGGCAACTGCATGCGGGCGCGCAGTTCGGCGACGACCTTCTTGACGTGCGCCTTGGGAATCTCCAGCTCGGTCGCGATGCGCGTGCGGATGCCATCGAACTCGATGGGGTGGGCCAGCTCCAGGTAGAGCGCCTCGATCTTCGCCCGCAACTCATCGGTCAGCTCGAAGCGCGGGACGACGGGACGCGGCGGCTTGGGCAGGCGCGGCGCGGGCGCGGGACGCTCAGCGCGCGACGGCTTGGGGCCACGCTTGGGACCGTGGGCGTCGTGGTCGCGTGGGCTGTGGTCGCGTGGGCTGTGGTCGCGTGGGCTGTGGGCCGCCTGAATCTCGGCGCGGCGCCGCTCCTGCTCCCGCATGCGTTCCTCAGCGCGGGCGCGCTCTTCGGCGCGGCGGGCGTCATCCCGGCGCTGCTGCTCGCGACGCTGCTCCTCGCGGATGACGGCGGAGCCATAGAGGCCGGAATCAGATGGTGGATCGGAGGGAGGATTGACACTGACGATGTGGATGGGTGTGGGGCCAGACGCGGTGGGGCGGGCCTGGGTAGCGACCGCTCCGCCAGAGGTCTTGCGCGCGGCGCGCTCCTGTTTCTCGCACTGATCACAGAGCGTCTGGCTCGACCGCGATGGCTTGAAGGTCTTGCCACAACGAGCGCAACGCATTTTCTCCTTCATACGACGCTCTCTCTCCCGCATACTGAAAAGACCTGCGATCAGCAGCCATCTCGACATGGCGACTGTCGCATGCCCTTGCAGTATAGGGTGTGAGAGAAAGGGGCGTCAATTCTGACGAGTGCGCCCGCCTGTGCGCCCGCCTGTGCGCGGTCCGCGTCCCAGCGCGCGGTCCACCAGCCCCGGAGCGGCGCGCTCGATGGCGATGGCGGCGTGATAGCGCCCCGGCGCGACCACCTCGCGGCGTGGGCGCTCCACCAGCCCGGCGATGGCCGTGGCGATGATCTCCGGGCCGGGCATCTTCGCGCGGCGGCGCGCGGTCAGCGGTGTGCGGATGTAGCCAGGGGAGACGACCGAGACCGAGACGCCGCTGTGGAGCAGCTTGCGCCGCAGCGAGAGCGCGAACCCACGCAGGCCGAACTTGGTCGCGCTGTACAGTGGGTCAGTGGCGATATGCCCGGAGACTGAGGCGACACAGATGATCGCCCCGCTGTGGCGGCTCAGCATCTCTGGCAGCAGCAGGCGCGTCAGCAGCATTGGCCCGACCAGGTTGACATCCAGCATGCGGGCGATGTCGTCGGGCGGTATCGTGGCGAAGTCGCGTCCCTCGCCGACGCCCGCATTGTTCACGAGGATGTCCACCTGGCCATACGCGGCCACCGCCGATTGCGCAAGCTGCGCGACGCTGGCGTCGTCAGCGATGTCGGCGGCGATGGCCACGGCCTGCCCGCCCGCCGTCGTGATCGCCGCGACCTGCTCGGCCAGCAGTTCCGTCCGCCGCGCCGCCAGGATCACCCGCGCCCCGCGCCGCGCCAGCTCGCGCGCCGTCTCCGCGCCAATGCCCGAGCTCGCGCCCGTCACCAGCGCCACCGCTCCTGCGATCTTCATCGTCTCCCGCCTCGCCTTCTCGCCACTCTACGCGCCCTAGCGCCCCACGCCCGCCGTATGCCCGCCATCGATTGGCAGCGCGACACCTGTGAGGAAGGCGGCGTCGGCGCTGGCCAGGTAGGCGGCGGCGGCGGCGACATCCTCTGGCTTGCCCAGGCGCCCCAGCGGTACCATCCGGCGCAGGTTCTCCATCCCCCGCTCAGGGTTGCCCGCGACCAGCGCGTCCACCAGCGGGGTCGTCGTCCAGACAGGGCAGAGGGCGTTGGCGCGGATGTTGTAGCGGGCGCCCTCCAGCGCGAGGGTCTTCACGAGCTGGATGACGGCGGCTTTGGTCGGGCCATACGCGCCGAGGTTGGGTGTCCCCTCCATCCCGGCCACTGAAGCTGTCGCGATGATGACGCCGCCCGCTTCGCGCATCGCGGCGAAGGCGTGCTTGGCGCAGAGAAAGACGCCCGTGAGGTTGACATCCACTACCCGCTGCCAGTCGGCCAGCGCGAGCGAGACGAGCGGCCCCCACGTGCCGATGCCCGCGTTGGCCACCATTACATCGAGCTTGCCGTAGTCGCGCGTGACCTCGGCCACCAGGTCGGCGCAGGCCTGCTCGTCCGTCACGTCGAGCGCGCGGGCGACCACCTGGCCCTCGCTCGCGCCTTGCTCGCGCGCCAGCCGCGCTGTCTCCGCCGCGCCCGCCAGGTTGATATCCGCCGCGATGACCCGCGCGCCCTCGCTGGCGTAGCGCACGGTGATGGCGCGCCCCAGCCCCGATCCTCCGCCAGTGACGATAGCCACACTGCCTTCCAGTCGCGACATGGCCTGATTTCCTCTCTGCTGATACATCACGTGCGCGCCAGCCCCCACCTCCTGGCCCCTCTCTCGCGCGCGAGAGAGGCTGACTTCATGACAGGTTTTGGAGGGCGGAGGAGAGCGAGATTCATGGCCCACATTCTGCCGTGCAACCACGGAAACGTCAAACCAGCCGTGGGGACGCGGCAAGGAGTGTGTGACCATGCATCGTCCGGCATGGTTGCGTGCGGTAGACCAGGCAGGGCGAACGGTGTTGGACGAGTCGCCTCGTCCGGAGCAAACAGCGGTTGCGGGGCTGGTGTGTGGTGTGGGCTGCGCCGAACAGACGCAGGTGAGCCGGGCGAGCGCGGCCATCCCTGGGGTGGCGCAGGACCGCTCGAAGCTGCGGCGCGCCCAATGGCGGTTGGCCACCCCGCGCCTGGAGGTGGCCCGCGCGCAGCGACGCCTGCTGCGGCAGGGGCGGGCGATTCCGCTGCTCTGGCGCGGCGCGCGGCGGGAGGTGACGGCGACCGGCGCGGATCTGCTCACCACGCCGGCCGCCTGCGGTGGGTCCGACGGCGCGGACGACTGGGCGCGAGGTCGTGCTGCTCGCCGATTGGGGGTGTCTATCGCGCCAATATCACAAACGCATCACACCACACTCACAGTCCCCTCACACCTGCCCGCGTGCGCCTCTGGATGCGACTTAGGTCACACGGCGCGGGTCCTCGGCGCCGCTACGCTGTCACCAACGATTCTGAA
>DASVWQ010000122.1:0-10656 GCA_036393135.1 Ktedonobacterales bacterium | reverse complement strand
TCGCAGGATACCCTGCAATTCCTGCTGGATCAGGGGCTGGCGCGGGTCATCGATCTCGGCTCGACGGGCGCCACGCTCCAGGACGACCAGCGTACCGCGCTCATCCAGCAGATCAACTCGCAGCTAGCGGAGCAGTCGGCGGTGGCGACCATTGCGCCGGGCGAACGCTACCTGGATGGCCAGGGGCGCATCGCGACGGCCAGCGCGCCGCTCACCTTCCGCATGATGCTGGCGCTGGGCGGGTCGGAGATTCCAGGGCAAGGCCAGACCTGCTATCAACTCTGCCCTGACCCCAACTTCACCACTGGCCAGGCGCCAGACCCCTCACAGTGGACGGTGCGGGTGACGTTCGACGCTAGCTGGGCCATCACCGACGCCAGCGGCCAGCGTCTCACCCCGCTGCTGTATGAGGCGGGGCAACCCTATCCGCAGTCCGACCCACTGGACATCAACGTCGCGCTGACCGGGCAGGGCTGGGCGATCAGCGGCCGGGCGGACCAGAGCGCGAACGTGGCGGCGAACGCGGCGTTCGCCGCGCTGGGAAACGCGGCCAGCGCGGCGGGAGCCAGCGTCAATGGCGCGGGGATCTCGTTGGCAATGAACCCGCTGGCGGGCTGTGTCCTCTCGGTGAGCCTCGGTAGCGGGCATGTCAACCTGCTCTGGCGCTTCGGCGCGCTCTTCGCGCTCGATACCGCCGCCCAGCGCGCCTTTCCGCAACTCCCGCTGGCCCACGCGGCTGAGCGAGCGACCGCGAACGACATCCTGGCCCATCCGCGCATACTGGGGGCGCCGTAGTCTGCCCACGCGAGGAGCGCAGACGCGGCGCGGCGCCCAATCCGCGCTGGGACCGGGCGCCGCGCCTCAGAGGTTCATCGTTCGATTGTGGAGCAGCGCTCAGGCTGTTCTGGCGACATACGCGCGCACGACTTCATTGGCCTGCGCCAGCACGTCGTCTGAGGAGTCGCCGCTCGCCGCCCGCTCGCCTTCCGGGAGCGAGGCGCGCTCGCGGCACTCCCAGCAGAGCATCCGCATCGAGCGTGAGGTCGGGGCGTGGATGTCGCCGCCGAGCTGCCACATGTGCGCGTTCTTGATGACGCGCCCGCACTCTTCACACCGCATTGGGGCCTCCTGTCGCATACGCGAGTGGGTCCACAAGACGCGGCGCGCGTCGCTGCGCAACCAAACGTCGCCAGATCACCGGGCGCGGCGTTGCGGCTGATGTACCTACATGATACAAGGTGTAGGCCACGGTGTCCAGATGGAAGCATTGATTTGGGTTGGGGGTTTGCGGGGAGCATGCGCCATTCCGCCGGGCCTCTGGATTGGGCAGGGCGCCCAAAAACACCTCGCGAGCCGCTGAGGCAGGGCGCTTGCGGCTCCCAACGCTGATAGCTGGCGCGGCGGACAGCATTGCGTGGCGCCTCTCCGGCGCCCTACAGTGAGTGATACACGCCTGCTCGCGAGAGTGTCCTGCGGCGTAACGCGGGCGCGTAGCTTCCAGTAGGGCGTATCCAGACCCCAGAGACCCGGCGAGACGCAAGCGCGCGCCAGCCCTCCGGGAGAGCGAGAGACGAGGAGCCAGCATGCCCAGAAACGACCGGGCGGTCCAGAACATCATGCCAGCGGCGAAAGAGCCGATCGATACCATGCGGATTCGTGAGGCGGTACGCGAGATCATCATCGGAGTGGGCGAGGACCCCGACCGCGAGGGGCTGCGCGAGACCCCGCGTCGCGTCGCCGAGATGTACGCCGAGGTCTTCGCCGGGCTGGCCGAGGACCCTGCCAATGTGCTGCGGGTGGGCTTCGAGGAGGGCCATCAGGAGATGGTCATCGTCAAGGACATCCCGTTCTACAGCATGTGCGAACACCACTTCCTGCCCTTCCACGGCGTCGCCCATGTCGGCTACATCCCCAATGGCCGCGTGGTCGGCCTTTCCAAGCTGGCCCGCGCGGTCGAGATTCTGGCGCGTCGCCCGCAACTCCAGGAGCGCCTCAGCTCGCAACTCGCCGATGTCATCATGGAGACGATCCAACCGCAGGGCGTCGCCGTCGTCATCTCGGCAGAGCACCTCTGCTATGACCGCGAGACCGAGATTCTGACGACCGATGGCTGGGTGCGTTTCGATAAGCTGGAGGTTGGCGCGAAGGTCGCGCAGGTGGATACCGCGACGCTGGAGATGAGCTTCGTCACGCCGCGCGAGTATGTCCACTACCGCTACCTGGGCGAGATGTTGCGCTGGCAGAGCGACACGGTGGACCTGCTCATCACGCCCGACCACCGCGCTGTCATCCAGTCGGAGTGGAGTTTCGATGGCAGCGAGCATCCGGCGTGGGAGGTCGTGCGCGCCAGCGAGGTCCCCGCGCGGTTCTATGTCCCGCAGGCGGTGCGCTGGTCGGCGCCAGACATCGAGGCGGTTCCGTTCGCTGGCCGAGACATTGCTGGCGATGACTACGCGCGGTTCATGGCCGCCTGGCTGGCGGAAGGTTGTACCCGCGTGGGCCAACACGATACCGTCATCAGCCAGGACGGCGGCCCGTTCGCCGACATGATCTGGGAGCTGCTCCAGCGGCTGCCTTTCGAGTTCCGCCGCACGCCGCAGGGCCAGCAGCGCCCCAACCACCTGCATTTCACCTCGCGCGACCCGCAGCTCTACGAGGCGCTGGCCCGCTACGGCAAGAGCGGCGACAAGCGCGTTCCCGCGACCATCAAAGGGATGAGCGCGCGGCAGATCGAGGAGTTCCTCCACTGGTACGCGCTCGGCGATGGCCACTACTACAAGCATCAGCCGCTGCGCACGCAGTATGTCTCGAAGTCCCACGGCATGATCGACGACCTGCAAGAGTTGCTGCTACGGACAGGCAAGACGGGCAGCGTGCAGACCTACCCCGATCACGCGCGCATCGAGACGCGCATCCATAAGCGCGAGGGCGGGAAGGGCTACGAGTGGTATGGCAAGCTCCAGCCACACCACCGCACGACCGTCGCCTTCGATGATGAGGTGTTCTGCGTCTCGGTACCGACGGGCGCGCTGCTGGTGCGGCGCAATGGCAAGCCGATCGTCAGCGGCAATTGTATGACCATGCGCGGCATCCGCAAGCCAGGCAGCTTCACCGTCACCAGCGCCATGCGCGGCGTCTTCCGCCAGGGGACGGCCACCCGCGCCGAGTTCATGTCGCTCATCAACCAGAAGTAGTCGTCCGCGCCGCGTCTCACCCGCGCCTCGCCTCATCCGTAGAATGATGGCGGGGCGCGCTCGCACATGGCGGGGCGGCTCTTTCACCCTCGCCCTCTGGGAGGGGGACCCGCGAGCGAGCGGGGCTTGGGGCCAGGGGGTGAGGGCGCGCCTCCAGAGGTGACGATGGCGGACGAAACGCTGAGCGAATCGCGAGTGGCGATCATCGGGCTGGGGCTGATGGGTGGCTCGCTGGGGCTGGCCCTGCGCGCGGCGGCTGGTGGCGAGCGGCTGGCGGCGAGCGTCACTGGCTACGACCGCGCACCGGAGGTCGCTGAGCGGGCCGTGGCGCGGGGCGCGCTCGACCGCGCCTGCGAAAGCCTGGCCGAGGCCGCCCGCGACGCCGATCTGCTGGTCATCGCCACGCCGACACTGGCCGCTGAGGATGCGCTGCGGGCGCTGGCGGGATACCTGAAGCCGGGCGCGGTCGTCACAGACCTGTGCAGCGTCAAGGGGCGGTTGGTGGCGCTGGCGGCGAGCCTCGGCCCGGATCTGGCGCGGCGCTACGTTGGCGGGCATCCGATGGCGGGGTCGGAGCGTGCGGGCATCGAGGCGGCCACGGCGGACCTCTATCGCGGGGCGCGCTGGGCGCTGACCCCGACCACCGCCACCGACCCCGCCGCGCTGGCCCGCGTGCGCGCGCTGGTGGCCGCGCTCGGCGCCGAGGTCATCGCGCTGGACGCCGAGGCTCACGATAGCGCCGTGGCGGGGATCAGCCATCTGCCACTGGCGCTGGCCGTCGCCCTGACCCGCGCGCTGGCCGAGGACGCCGACTGGCCCACGCTGGCGGCGCTGGCGGCGGGCGGCTACCGCGACGCGACGCGCGTGGCGGCGGGCGACCCGCTCATGGGGCGCGACATGCTGCTGGCCAACCGCGCGGCGCTGCTGGTCCGGCTCGACGCCTTCAGCGCGGCGCTGGCGGAGCTGCGCGAGGCGCTGGAGCGCGGCGACGCGGCGGCGGTCGAGGCGGCGCTGCGGACGGCCCAGCGCGAGCGGCTGGCCTGGGGCGCCAGCCGCAAGTGATTGGGGTGGCTCCCGGCGTCACAGCATGGGCGATGCGCTATAATCAACGGAATCGATGCGCGGGCAGTCTGAGCGAGAGAATGGGGGTCTGAGATGGCGCAGAAACGCGGCGGCAAGCTGAGCGACCGCATGAAGAGCCTGCTGACGCTCTCCACACTGGCGGGCATCCCCTCCAGCCTGGCGACCATCCGCAAGTTCGTTTCGGCGGTGGACTGGCGCGAAGCGCAGGAAGAGATCGCCGGGGAGCTGGACCGCAAAATCGCCATCGTCGGCATGCCGAACTCAGGCAAGTCCACCCTTTTCAACACCCTGGAGGGGCAGTACCGCTCGTATGTCTCGCCAGAGGCGGGCGCGACCAAAGAGTTCGTGCGCGGCGCGTTTGGCCCCTTCGCCCTGATCGACACCCCCGGCCACCTGCCCGAGATGCAGCGCCAGGCGATTGACGAGGCCTCGGCGGCGCTCTATCTGCTCGACGCGACCCAGGGGGTGCGCCCGCAAGATACCGAGGTCATCCAGCGGCTGCGCGACGGCGAGAAACCCTTCGTCATCGCGCTGAACAAGACCGACCTGCTCGCGGGTGACGTGGATGAGCTGGCAGCGCGGGTGGCGGCCCGCCTGCACGTCACCGATGTGACACCCATCTCGGCGCAGACAGGCGAGAACGTCGCCGAGGAGCTGATTCCGGCGATCATCAACACCAGCCCGGAAGCGGCGCTAGTTCTGGGGCGACTGCTGCCGCAGTATCGGCGGCGGGCGGCGAACAAGCTGGTGCGCAACGCCTCGCTGGTGAGCCTGGCGGCGGGCCTCCAGCCAATCCCGCTGGTGGACATCCCCATCCTGCTGAGCAACCAGATTCGCATGACACTGCGCATCGCAGCGGTCTATGGCGAGCCAGTAACGGCGGCCCACCTGCGCGAGATCATGACGACGGTGGCGGGCGGCCTCATCATGCGCTACTTCGCCGAGGAGCTGGCCAAGGTGGCGCCGGTGGCGGGCGATCTGGTCTCTGGGGCCATCGCGGCGGCTGGCACCTATGCGCTGGGGCAGGTCGCCATCGAATATTTCGAGAATGGCAAGCGCCTCTCGCGCCGCCAGATCAACGACATGTTCAACCGCTACTACCGCCGCTACCGTGAAGAGCATCCCGCCTCCGGCGCCCGTTCCAGCGCTCCCGCGCTGCCACCCGCCGCTGAGCCAGTGGTGGCCGAGCCACTGGAGTAGCGCGGACGCAGGCGCCCCACCCACACGGTAACGCTCGCTATACAAGCCACGACGCGATGTGTTAGAGTGCGTTGGCGCCACCCGGCCGGGGCGCGCCGTCGTCACGTCGCGCGAGTGGCGCGTGCTGGAGCGAAGTGTGACCCAGGTGTATTCCCGCAAGACGACGGGAAGCCTCTTGATCGCGCTCAGCGTCATGACGTTGGGCGCGGTGCGTGTCGTCAACCCGCTGGATGCGGGCATGACCGACGAGGGCGCGCAGGGATTGCTCGCCGCGCAGGCAGGCGGCCCGCGCGACGCTGGCCTGCCCAGTCGCCCGACGGTCCCGCTGGCCACCGCCGAGCCGACGCTGCTCGAAGCCGAGCGGGTCTATCCCATCACCCTCCTGACGACCACGATTGGCCGCTCCATCGAGAGTGCCATCACGCTGCTCGATCCCAGCATATCCCGCGCGCACGCCGTCCTCTCGCTCGGTGAGGGCGGCTGGCGCATCGAGAACATCTCGCAGCGCAATCCGCTATGGGTCGCGGGGCGGCGGATCGAGCCAGGCGACGCGGCCAGCGTGCTGCCGGGCGACATCCTGCGGCTGGGCTACACCTTCCTCCAGCTCCTCGCGCCTGTCACCCGACCCACGCCGCCACGCATGCAGCCAGTCGAGCCAGACGATCCGTTCGCCCTGAGCGGGCCAGGCGCCAGCAACCCAGCCGCGCCGCCACTGGGATTGACGCTCGGCGGGGGCGCCGCCGTGGAGTCGATGCAGCCGACTGGCGCGTTGGGGACGAATCCGCTGACGCCGGGCATTACGCTCCAGTTCGCGCTCAACGGACGGCTGAACCGGAGCGCGTGGTGGGCGCTGGCGCTGATCGCCGCGCTGGTCTTCATCGCCAGCGCCATCGTCACGCTCGACATCGCCTCGCTGGCCGGGCAGGTCGCGCTGGCCAGTGGTGGGCTGCGCCAGGCGCTGACGGCGCTCTCCATCCCGCTGGCGCCCGCGCTGGGAGTTGCGCTGGTGGTCGGCCTGCTCGACCGCTACGAGCGCGAGCCACTGCTGACGATGCTGGGCGCGTTCCTCTGGGGCGCGGTGATCGCCATTCCGCCGACACTCTTCATCGAGCGCGGGCTGAATGGCGCGCTGATCGGGATGCTGGGCGCGCACGGCGACAGCCTGGCGCTGCTGCGAGCGGCCATCCAGGCCAGCTCGGCGGGCGTCGCGGAGGAACTGGTGAAGGGCGCCGGGCTGCTGGTCCTGCTGCTAGTCCTGCGCGACGAGTTCGACAATGTGACCGACGGCGTGATCTATGGCGCGCTGATCGGCGCGGGCTTCGCGATGGTGGAGAATTTCGTCTACTTCGCCGTCACCCCGCATGCCGAGCTGGGCACGCTGATCGTCGGGCGAGTCGCGCTGGGCTGGCTGAGCCACTCGACCTTCAGCGCGCTGGTAGGCGCCGGGCTGGGCTACATTCGCGAGACGCGCAACCGCCGGGCACGCTGGCTGGCGCCGCTGGGTGGGCTGCTCGGCGCGATCATCCTGCACACCTACTTCGACTTCATCGCCTTCAGCGCGGATGCGGCGCAGACCGCGCACAGCGGCCCGGCGGCGACGCTGGCGAGCTTGCTGGGGCCGCGTCTGCCGCTGGCGACCACGCTCGCGGAGTACTTGCCGCTCTTCCTGACGGAGCTGGCGCTGCTGACCATCGCGCTGGCGGCGCTGCGGCGCGAGGCAGCCATCGTGCGGGCGTATCTCGCCTCGGAGGTGCTCAGCGGCGTCGTCACCCCCGATGAATATCTGCTGGCGCAAGACGCCCGCCTGCGCTCGCTGGTGGAGCGGCGCTACGGGTCAGGCTATGGCCCGCGCGTCTACCTGTTGGCCCGCGCGCTCTTCCAGACCGAGACGGGCCTGGCCTTCCGCAAATGGCATGTGGAGATGGGCGATCCGCCCAAGCGCGGCGACCGCCAGCCCGAGGAGGTCTATCGCGAGCGCATCGCCCACCTGCGCCGCGCCCTCGCCCGCGCCGTCATCGCGTAGGACGGCGCGGGATGGCGGAGCGCGCCGGATATTCGCGGCGCCAGGATAGCGCTACTAATACCCGCTACAGATACTTGACGAAGGTTCCTGACACGTTCGCGACGTACTCGGTGCCCGTGCATCCCGGACCGGTGGAGCAACCGACAATATCGAACCCGCCGCGTACAACCTGGCCGCTGTTGTAGAACGTGAGCTGAAATGTGCCGGAGTAGATCTTCTCGATGCCCGCCGTCAGGCCGCTGGTGATGTTGTAGGCGTTGAATCCCAGCGCAGTCAGGTTGGGGTCAGGATGCACGGTGAGCGTCCCGCCAGAGATGCTGACATACGCCACATCAACCCGCGCCGTGTAGTAGGTGCTACTCGGGACGCAGTCGGAGTTGGTGCTGAAGTTGATGACGCCGGGGCCGGGATTGGTCGCGAACCAGAGTTGGCCGCCGGTATACAGGCACATGTCAGCGGGATTGATTCCGTTGTTGGTGACGGTTGTCTGCGTCGGCCCGACGATCAGCGTAGCCTGCCGATAGACGGGGACGCTGCCATCGATAGTTCCACTGATGATGACGCTGAACTCGCGTGGCCGGTTGTCGGGCGTGGCGGTTGGGCGAGGCGCCACCGTCGGCACAGCTGTTGGCGGCCGCGACGTAGCTGTGGGATAGACCTGCGATTGTGGCGTAGATGTTGGCGACGAGTTGCTCGACGAACCTGAGCCGGAATGCGCGGAAGACGAACCGCCAGTCGTTGAGCCAGATGAGCCGCCGTTCGCGCCCCGCGCCGTAGCGCTCGCCTGGGCAACCGGGGAGCCTGAGCCAGAACCAGAACCAGTGGAAACGCCGCCACTGGCGCACGCGGTCAACAATGCGAGGAGGAGAAGAACGCCACCGACAGCGGGCGCGCTTTTCCAAAGATTGCGATCAGCCATAACCCTCCACCAATACCTACACACCTAGCGTACTTCGTGGAGCGATTATGCATTGCGAAAGTAGGAAATGTCAACCATCCGCTGATGCGCGCCACCGCGTCATAGCCGCTCGCCCCTGCGCGGCCGACGCCAGCCCGCGCTACTCGTCGCTCTCATCTGTATCCGGGAGGAAGAGAGAAGGCTGCTGTCTGGCCTGGGCGTCTTGCCTGACCTCGCGCTCGATGCGCGCGCGCTCGCGCCGCTCGATCTGCCCTACGCTCTCTGGCGGGGTCGATAGATCTTCGGGCATCACGCCGCCCAACTCTTCGATGGTCTTGCGCACGGCGCGCCCAACCGCGTGGTGCGTGGCGTTGGCCGCGTCCCTGCCCGTGACGCCTTCGCGTCGCAGCTTGTCTTCAGTCTGCGTGGCGCGGAAGAGATTCGCGGCCAGTTCCGTGCTGCCCATATGGTCGAGAATACGCTGCCCGGACTTCAGCCCCTTCCTGGCGGCGATGTCGCGCGCCCGCTCGCCATTGTAGAGGCCCATGTATCCGTGATCCTGAAAGATGGCGAAGTCGCGCGACGTGACGACACCCGCGTGCGCCGCCGCATCGGCGAGCTGGCGATTGTGGGTGGTGAGCTGCGCGCGGGTGTAGAGCCGCCGCTGGTCTTCGCTCATCCCCGCGAGAAGATTCGCCTCGTCGGCCAGCCCCTGGCGGCGTGTCTGGACCGCGAAATAGGTCTGCCCCCGCGCCACGACGGGCTTCTCCGGGTCGGCGTTCTGCACAACCAGGTAGCAGGCATAGCGCGAGAGGCGCACATCCTCGATTCGACGGCGTGCGCCAGAACCAACGGCGACCATTTTACCCATGAGGGTAAAATGGTCTGAGGGCGCATAGCCACTGGTTTCGCAGGCAATCACCGCTCGATCTATAACCGGCTGGAACTTTTGCCAGCGTGGGTAACCAAGGATAGAAGCCAGCGCCCGCGCGCTCCACCACTCGTTTCCGTCCGCGTCTTCCTGCCGGATGGCGTCGAACGGCGACACCGCGCCCGTCCGATCTTCGTCCGCTCCGTCGCTCATCGCCTTGCCTCTTCTGCGACCACATCGCGCGCCACTACCACTGTGCGCCATCGCTCACTAAAACGCAACCAGACTGTGCTATCCACAGTGTACCACCAGTCGCGCGCCTCAGCGCCCCAGCAGCAGCCAGGCGAGCAGAGCGGCGCAGGGGATCCACACGCCCAGCGCCAGGCCACGCGCGAGGATGGCGCGCGGGCGGCGCCGCTCGACCCGCAGGAGCAGCGGCGGCAGGACGAAGCCGATCAGCCCCTCGAACAGCAGCACGTACCACGGCGTGTGGCCAAGCCCCGGCGCGGGCGCATAGCGCCACCAGCCCGCATGCCAGGCCATCTCCTCGTAGAAAGGGATATTCAGGGCCGACCAGAGGCCCGTCAGCGCCATCGCCTGCCAGAGCGTGGGGCGCGGGGCCAGCGTGGTCAGGCGCCAGGCAAGATAGCCGATCAGCGTGAGGACGTTCATCCATGAGAGCGGCATGTAGAGCGGCGAGGCCCACAGCATCGGCTCGCCCGGCGGATAGTGGAGCGAGTGGGCGACCGTCTCGCCCGCGAAGTCGGTGAACAGCTCGCAGACGCCCGCCACCAGCCCGAACGCCAGCAGCCGCGCCAGCAGCGGACGCCACGTCCGCCATAACGCCAGCCCCAGCAGCGCCAGCGTGGTCAGCGCAGTGCTGATGGCGGCGCTGGCCCAGCCGAGCCGCCCGATTGCCGCGACGATGTGGCACGCCACCACGAAGGCCAGCACACCCAGCATCGCGCCATCCAGCGCGGTGAAGCGGCGCGGCCCCAGCGGCGCGCTCGCCGCGGCGCCGTCTGGCTGGCCTGGCGACTCGCGGCTGGCGGTTATCTCGCGCATGAGTCTCTCTCCCATCCCTCGCGCTCACGCACGCGCGGAGCATCCCCAGCAGAGCATAGCGTAGCGGCGGTGGCGGGCGCGAGCGTCCCGTCGGGCGGGCGCCGGAGCCGCGCCGCGCGATACAATACGGCGATGCGCCCTGCGCCAGCATGCGCGGCATAAGGGGCATGAGGGGCGCCGGGATGTCCCATGCGCCAGAGAATGATGAGAGCAGCTACAAGGAGTCCAGCACGATATGAGCCAGCCAGCCCAGCCTGCGAAGCGCAAGCGTGTCCCCGGCGCATATGGCCCCGCCGAGATCGCCGAGAATCACCTGGAGGCG
>DASVWQ010000121.1:0-9605 GCA_036393135.1 Ktedonobacterales bacterium | reverse complement strand
CTCACAGCGCGGGGATGCGCTCCACCACGCCCAGCAGCGCCGCCTGCCCCTCGGCTCGCGCGCGGTCACGCCAGCGGGGATGGCACACGATGCGGATGCGGCGCTGGCGGCGCTCGTAGACGCCGAGGTCTTCGGCGCGCTGCCCGGTCGCCTCGGTCCAGGTCATCAGCGGGCGCATCCCCAGCGGCGGCTCGGTGAAGGCCACCAGCGTCTCCATCTCCCACTTCTCCGGCTTGGGGATGTCCACCAGCAGGTCATGCGCCGGAATCTCCTCGCCCAGCGCCTCGCCCAGCGCCGTCGCCAGCGCGATCTCCACCCGCCGCCGCTTCGCCTGGTCCCAGAAGAGCGTATCGAGCAGGTGATAGGGCTTGCCCGCCCGCTCGCTGACCTCCAGCGCCGTCTTGTAAGGCTGACGCTGGCGCAGCGCCGCCACCAGCGCGCGGGTCGGCTCCGGCATGCCCGCGCCGCCCAGCCAGGCCAGCAGCGAGGCGTCGTCGTGGCCGGGCAGATCCTCCGGCGTCAGCGCCCCCGCCAGCAGCGCCTCCTGCGTCGCCCGCAGCAACATCGCCATCATCGCGCGGTTCGTATGGTGCCAGTAGACGTTATCGAACATCTCCTGGCGCGCATGCAGCAGCGAATTGAGCGGGCTGACGCCCTTATCGCTGACCCCCAGCCGTGGCGCGCCCTCCGCCACGATCACCCGCAGCGCGCCTAGCAGCCGCGAGACATCCACCCCGCCATAGGGGACATTGCAGGCGCGAGCGTCGCGCGGCAGATAGTCGAGCTTGTCCACGTCCAGCGGACCGCTCAGCAGGCGCATCAGCAGGGCGTCGCTGGCGGGCAGAGTAGCGTCTTTCGGCGGGTCGATCAGGTCGGCCACGCGGCCAGGGTTCAACCCGTGGCGCTCCAGCGCCGCCGCCACCTCGCCCGTCTCGATGATCCGCCGCCCAACGCGCTCGTGTGGCAGAATCGGCTGCCCCAGCTCCTCGATGGCGTGCGAGAAGGGATAATGGCCGATGTCGTGCAGCAGCGCGGCGGCCAGCGCCACCCGCAGGTCGGTCGGATCGCGGCTGATCTGGCTGGCAGGTTCGCTGGCGCGGGTCGTCGCCAGCAACGCCCGCAGCCCGCGCAGCATCAGGTAGTAGACGCCCAAACTATGCTCGAAGCGCGTATGGGTCGCCCCCGGCCAGACGCGGTAGACGAAGCCAAGCTGCTTCACCCCCTGCAAGCGCCCGAACGCGGCGGTCGCCAGCAGGTCATGCTCCAGCGGGCCGAGCGGGATGAGGTCATAGAGGCTGTCGCGGATCGTCCCGCTGGGGGCTGTGTCGGGCAGCTCCGGCTCAGCGGGCGCGGCGGCTGGCCCCGCCCAGAGCGAGGGCGCGGCCCCATCAGCGGCGGTAGTGGCGTCCCCGCTCGAGGTGGCTCCGCGGCGGCTGGCGCGTGGCGATGACGACGGCGATGAATTCGATGCTGTCATGCGGTGCATTCTACCCCCTGCCCGATGTGGGCGCCCACCCGCGCGGAATCCCGACGCGCGGACGACGCGGCGGCATGCTATGATGCAAGCTGACCCTGCGGTCTGCGCGCCATACTGGACAGGCGCGCATGCCCGCGAGCCAACCCCATATGTACTCTATTCCAGACGACCCCCTGCGCGACGGAGCATCCACGCCCGGCGCGCGAGCGGAGCCGCCCGCCCACTGTGAGACACGGAAATGGCGCAACGTATGACCAGACGAGGACAACACGCGGCCAACCAGAACCAGTCGCCAGATACCACGCCCGACGCCGCTACAGCCCGGACGGCGGATGAGTCGCGGGTCGTGATGGGGCGCATCATGCAGCCGCCCGACGCGAACTCGTGGGGCAATGTGCATGGCGGCGCTATCATGTACCTGGTGGATGAGGCGGGTGGCGCGGCGGCCATGCGCCATTCTCGCCGCCCCTGCGTCACCGTCGCGATGGACTCGATGGTCTTCAAGGAGCCAGTCTACATCGGCGACCTGCTCACCATCCACGCCCATGTCACCTGGGTTGGCAAAAGCTCTATCGAGGTCGAAGCGCGGGTCGAGGCCGAGAACATGCTCACCGGGCTGATCCGCCAGGCGGGCATGAGCCACATCATCTACGTGGCGATCGACGAGCAGGGGCGCCCGACAGCGGCCCCGCCGCTGCTGCTGCGGACCGAGGAGGAGCGCGCCGCCTGGCGCGCGGCGGAAGAGCGCCGCGCCCGCCGCCATTCCTGAGGGGACCAGCCAGAGGAGACGACGTACCATGCCACAGCCCCCACGCGACCGCGACCAGCGCCCCCACGCGCCCACTGGCGTCCACAACCCGCAGGCGGAAGCGCGCCTGCTGGAGCATATCGAGACGCGCGGCGTCGGCTTCATCAACCTCGAATTCAGCGATGTGGTGGGGCTGGCGAAGTCGGTGACGATTCCCGCCAGCCAGCTCAGCGCCATCCTCGCGCGCGGCAAGTGGTTCGACGGCTCGGCCATCGAGGGGCTGGCCCGCGTCGCCGAGACTGACATGTACCTGCGCCCCGACCTCAGCACCTTCACCGAGATTCCCTGGCGCAGCGAGGGCGACGCGGGCGAGGGGCGCGTGGGGCGGCTGATCTGCGATGTGCTGATGCCAACGGGCGAGCGGTTCGCGGGCGACCCACGCGCCGTGCTGATCGAGGCGCTGCGCGACGCCGAGGCCCAGGGCTATCGCTACGAGATTTCGCCAGAGCTGGAGTTCTTCCTCCTGCGCGAGCAGCCGGGGCGCGCGGGCGAGCCGCTGCCCCACGACCGTGGCGGCTACTTCGACCTTTCGATTGACCTGGCAGCCGATGTGCGCCGCGAGATCGTCGCCGCGCTGAATGATATGGGCGTGGGCATCGAGAGCAGCCACCACGAGGTCGCGGCAGGGCAGCACGAGCTGGACTTCACCGTCGCCGACGCTCTGAAGGTGGCGGATGGCGTGGTGACGGCGCGCTACACGGTCAAGGCTATCGCCCAGCGCCACGGCCTCGGCGCGACCTTCCTGCCCAAGCCCTTCCACGGCATCAATGGCAACGGCATGCACACCCACCAACGCCTCACCCGCCTGATGGACGGCTCCAACGCCTTCGTCGGCGCCGCCAGCGCCAGCTACGGCCTCTCGGAGATCGGGCGCCGCTTCATCGCCGGGCAGATCGCGCACGCGCGCGGGATGTGCGCGATTGTGGCGCCGCTGGTCAACTCCTACAAGCGCCTGGTCCCCAATTTCGAGGCCCCGGTGATGGTGAGCTGGGGACGCATCAACCGCGAGGCGCTGATCCGCGTGCCGCGCATGGAGCCGGGCGAGCCGGAGAGCATGCTGGTGGAGCTGCGGGCGCCTGACCCCAGCTGCAATCCCTATCTGGCCTTCGCCGCGATGCTGCGTGCGGGGCTGGATGGCGTGGCGCGCGACCTGCCGCTGGCCCAGCCGGTGGAGGAGGGCCTCTACATGCTCGACGAGACCTCGCGGCTGCGGCGCGGGATCGCCCTGCTGCCCGCCGACCTCAGCGAGGCGCTGGCCGACCTCCAGGGCGACGACGTGATGGTGGCGGCGCTGGGCGAGCAGATCGCGGCGTGGTTTGTCGAGGCCAAGACCGAGGAGTGGAACGCCTATCGCGAGCAGGTCCACGCCTGGGAGCTGGAGCGCTACCTGCCGATTTTCTGATGAGCGCGCTGATGACCTCATGCGCTGGTCAAGGACGCCGCAATATGGTAACGTACAGAGCGGAATCCATTTATACAGTGATAGCGCGCATGTGCGACACTCGCAGTTGATGGGGGAGGGGCGGAAAGCGCATGCTAGACGATCAGGACGACATCAATAGCGCGATCACGGAGACCGATCACTCGCCCCAGCAGAGCGCAGGCCCGGTCGGGCGCGCGTGGTGGGGCGGCGGGCCGCCAGCGCCTCCCGCATCCCCTGCGGCAAACACCACCGCGACCTTCCACGGCCCGGTGGATAGCGCAGGCGCTCCGACCGTCGGCGCGCCCTATCAGCCCGCGCCCTCCGGCCCGCCCGTCTACGTGCCAAACGGCTATCCGCAGGCGCCACAGCCGCCCTACCGACCACTTCAGCCGCCGAATCAGCCACCACGACAGCCACCACGACAGCCGCCACGACAGCCGCCACGCCTGCCACCACGACAGCCGCCACGACAGCCGCCACGCCTGCCACCACCTGGCCAACCGCCACGGCAGCCACCGCGTAAACCGCTGCCCGCACGCCCACACTCGCGCGCGTGGTGGCTGCCGCACGCGCTGCTGCTCAGTGGCGTGGCGCTGCTCTGGGTAGCGACCTACCTGCCCTGGGCGGTGAGCCAGTCAGGCGCGCTCATCATGCTCCAGTCAATCGGCGTCGTGGCGCCATCGTCGGTGAACGGCGCGACCGCCCTCCAGTTCGCCGACGACCTGATCGGCGCGACGCTGGTCTGCTCGCTCGGCCTGCTCTTTTTCAACGCCATCTTGAGCGGATTGCACTGGCTGCTGGGAGGTGGCTGCTTCGGCGGCTGCGCGGTCTCGCTCTTCTACCCTATCCTGCTCGCGCTGATCGTCTCGCTAGCGGCGGTCATCGCATTCGCGGCTGGTTTCGGCGGCTACGGCCCGCTCAGCCAGCTCCCGCTGGTCAGCAGCTATGGCCTGGGCGGCCTCGGCGCGGCGCACTACGAGTTGGGCTACTATGCCTGGTACACTGGCCTGATCGTCAACGCCGCTGGCATGTTCGGCGAGTTCGTGGTCTGGCGGCGCTAGCGACGGTCAGCGCTCACCTGCCATGCTCCGCCTCGGCCAGCCGCAGCGCCTCGCGCCATTCCTCTGGCGTGTTCGCGTTGAAGGCCGAGCGGCCCGCTGGATCGAGCGAGCGCGCCTCCTCCGCGCTGACCTCACCCACCCGCGCCGCCGCCAGCAGCCCGCGCAGCGAGGCGTCGTCGCCCGCCAGGCGCTCCAGCGCGAGCGGCAGGCAGGCGCGGCTATAGGCCGCGTGCAGCGGCTCCCATCTCCGCGCGCCTCGCAGCGCTACCACATCGAGGTCGTGGCTGACCAGCGCCCGCCACGCAATCTCGCGGATCAGCGCGGGCCGGGTGAACGGCATGTCGCAGGCCACCATCACCACCCAGCCCGCGTCAGTGGCGCCGAGCGCAGTGGCCAGCGCGCCGAGTGGCCCGCGCCCCGGCCAGCCATCCGCTACGATCCGCGTGTCGGGAACCAGCGACGCCAGCGCGGGCGCGCCGACGACGATGACCTCCGCCAGCGCCAGCCGCAGCCGTCCCACCGCGCGGCGCAGCAGCGGCTCCCCGCCGATCAGCAGGGCAGCCTTGTCGCGGCCCATTCGGCGGCTAGCTCCGCCCGCCAGCACGACGCCGACCACTCCGCGCAGCGGCTCCTCCGACTCGTCCGTCTCCGCGCTCGCCATCAGGCGCTCCCTCCCGCGTCACGACGCGCCACACCAGGCGCTCCTCGCGGTATCGTATCATCATGCCAGAGAACCCATACGCATGCCGCCCGTGAAAGGATGGCCGCCCCGATGGACACCGCCGAGACTCCCGACATCCAGATCGACCACCCCGGCTTCTCACGCCTCTTCGAGTGGCTGGCCACCGGGATGAGCCGCAAGGCGTTCGAGCCGCTGCGGCGCAAGACAGCGGGGCAGGCGCGCGGCGTGACACTGGAGGTCGGCGCGGGCGGCGGCTACAACTTCGCCTTCTATGATCCCGCGCGGGTCGAGCGGGTCGAGGCCGTCGAGCCGGACGCGACGATGCTGGGCTATGCGCGGACGCGGGCGGCGCAGGCGCGCGTCCCCATCACGCTCACCCAGGCGCCCGCCGAGGCGCTGCCCTTCGCCGACGACACATTCGATACCGCCGTCGTGACGATGGTCTTCTGCTCAGTGCTGGACCCCCAGCGCGGCATGCGCGAGATCGTGCGTGTCCTCAAGCCTGGCGGGCGCCTGTTGATGGCCGAGCACGTGCGCTCCGGCAACGCAGCGCTGGCCGCCACGCAGTCCGCGCTCGTCCCGCTGACCACACGCATGACAGGCAACTGCCACTGGGACCGCGACACCGCCAGCGTCGTACGCGGGGCAGGCTTCGCCGAGGTCAGCGTCACGCCACTGGCGGGCGGACTACATCCCATCATCCTGGTCGAGGCGCGCAAGGGCTAGCGTACACTTGCCTCACGCTCCGCTGGCGGGCGGCTGCGATGCGGCCAACCTGCGCCGCTCCTCCCACTGGCGCGCGAACTCACGCCCTTCCTTCGGCAGAGTCGGACGGAAGAGCCGCGCGATACGACGCGCCAGCGGAGCCGAGCCACGGCGGACGAGTCGCGCGACGAGCGGAACTGGCTGGGCCTTCACCAGCGTCAGGTGAGCGGCCTTGCCGTCGGTGTGGAAGGGATCGCCCATCGCGTTCTTCCGCTGGGTCGGGCCAGGGAACGACGCCACCATCTCCTCGGCGATCACCCAGCCCGCGTGGATCAGATCGCCGACAATCAGGGCGCGCTCGTCGTCCACATCCGGCGCGATGCCGTGGGTGGGCAGATGATTGGTCTTGGAAAGCTCCACCTTGGCGTCGCGGGTCGCGCCACCGATCCAGAGCGGACGGCCATCCACCGCGTCAATCGGATTGCGCCAGAACCGCACATGGTCGCGCTCGCGCACGGTGCGCCCCGGCTTCTCGAAGGCGAAATCCTGCTTGCGGCCAAAAAGGTAGAGGTCGCTCACGGGGGCGGTCGAATACTTGCGCCCGAACACGGCGTCGAGCGAGATGCGCGCCGAGGTGACGAGTGTAATCTCGTCGGCGCGATACCAGCCAGCGGAGACGAAGGCGGCGCTCAGCTGGTCGGCGTCACCGACGATACGCATATTGAGCGGGTCGCAGGGGCGACCATCGCGGGCGAAGTTGGTGGAGGGGATGACCTCCGCCGCCAGCGCCGAGGCCCGCCGCCCCGCCGCGCTGGCCTGCCGCAGCCGTCGCATGCCCGCCCCGATGACGCCGGACATCGCCAGCAGCAGCAGCGCCACCACCACCGCCGCGATCATCAACCCCTGGTACAGCGGCGCCAGCCCCGTGAACCACGCGATGACGCTCTGTGCGCTGCCAGCCATTGCCACGCCTCCCTTGTCCGCACTCGCCACGCCCAGCGCGGCAGCCCATGTCCACTCATGTCCACTGCGAAAATCTGGGAGCAAGTATACCGCGCCGCTTGCCTGGGGCGCCTGTGGCTCGCGCCACATTTTACCTGCCAGGCGGATTAGTCGGCGCGCTCGTCGGCAGGCGCTGCGGCGGGCGTGTCCTGCGGGCCGACGATCAGCCGCATGCCTGGCTCGGCGTTAGGCGGCAGCCCCTCGCGCACGCGCACGACGATGACGCCGATGTTGTCCTCGCCGCCGTTCGCGTTGGCCTCGCGCGTCAGCAGTTCCGCCGCCTGGCGCGGGTCAGCGGCGCCGCGCAGGATGTTGGCGATCTGCGGGTCGCGCACCATTTCCCAGAGGCCATCGCTGCACAACAGCAGCTTGTCGCCCGCCTGGAGGTCCTCGACAAAGACATCGACCTCCAGCTCAGCCTCGGCCCCACCCAGGCTACGGTAGATCTGGTTGCGACGCGGATGGATGTAGATGTCCTCCGGGCGGATGACACCCGCCGCAACCAGACTGGCGACCACCGAGTGATCCTGCGTGATCTGGCGCAGCCCGGTGTCGGGATTCAGCAGGTAGGCGCGGCTATCGCCGACGTTGACGAGATAGGCGCGGTCGTCCACGATCAGCGCCGCCGTGATGGTCGTACCCATATCACTATTCGTCGCCATGTTGCGCCGCACCAGTTCCGCGTGCGCCTGATGCGCGCCCTCCACCAGGAGCTGGGCGAAGGCGGGGCCGTCGAAGCGCTGGGCGCTGGTGAGCGCGTGGGCGACGGTTCGCGCCACCGTCTCGATGGTCAGGCGGCTGGCGAGCTGGCCGTTGAGATGCCCGCCCATGCCATCGGCGACGATCAGCAGGCTGTAGGGCTGGAGCCGACCAATCTCGGCGCGCAGACCCTCCAGCGCGAAGATGTTGTCCTGGTTCGGCTCGTGGCGCCGCTTCACCCCTGGATCGATCATCCCCGCGCTCTGCGTCACGAGGATCGAGGTCTTGCGCGGCGCCGAGGTGACACGGTTCGAGACGGCGGGCAGGCGCGCGGTCGCCAGATCGGCGATGGAGACGCCGCCCACGCCCGCCGAGGCGAGCGCGTCATGCAGATCTACCCGCGTGATGGGACGGGTCGGCGTGTCGTCCCCTGCCACTGCGTCCAGCGGCATGTCGGGCGGCAGCAGGTCGAGCATCGCCTCCTCGGGCGAGGGCGTAGCGCGGGCCAGCAGCCGCCTGCGCCGCAGCAGCCACGCCGCCGCCACGCCGCCCGCGATGAGGATCACCAGCAGCGCGCCGCCCAGCAGCGCCAGCGTCCGCGCGCCCAGTCCGGCGCCACTGCCCGGCGTGCGAGTGGTCGGCGTCGGCGTCGGCGCGGCGCTGGGCGAGGTCAGCGAGGGGATTACTGGCGACCCCTGCGCCGCCGCGCGAGCGAAAAGCTGGACGCCCGCGAAGTCGGGATAGGCTTTCGCGAGCGCGCCAAACGCCTGTTGCGCCTGGCTATAGTGCGGCGGGCTGGCATAGAAGGCGTTCAAGCCCGTCTGCCACTCAGACATGAGCTGGCCAGACTTGCCCGTCAGGCTGCCGATGGCCTGTGTCACCACGCCGAGGCCGTAGAGGACGTGCGCGCCCTGGCTGTTCGCGCCGACCATACCAATCAGCCGCCCGTGGCTGTCGATCTCGACCGCCCCCAGCGAAAGCTGCGCGGCGGTCTGCTGAGCCTGGGCCGGGCTGACGGTGGCTGTGGCGCTCGTCGCGGCGACGGTCGGGGCCGCCTGCGGGAAGGCGCTGGCGACGGGCAACGCGACCGGATAGCGTGTCGAGACTATCTGGTCGGGTGTCAGCGCCGAGGCGCCGAGCAGCGCGCCGGTCTGCCCCGTCAGGTCGATCAGCGTCGCGGCGGTCGGGTCGGCGGGCGCATCGGAGGGCTGCGGCGTCTCCAGTATGGGCAGGTCGTGGCTGGGCGAGTTGGCCATCGGCGCCAGCGGCAGCGCCAGCAGTTGCGGGCCGGTGGCCGCGCCGGTCGTGCGAATCTGGCTGGGGTCGATGCTGAAGCTGACGCCGCCCTGCTGGCTGGCGTCCGTTCCGGTATAGGCGACATTGAGGTCCACCTGGATGCGGATCAGCCCCCACGTCGCCGCCTGCCCGTTGAACTGCTGGAAGGCGATCTGCGCGCCCTGGCACGGCTGGATGGGATTGACCAGCGCCGTCGGGATCAGCGCGTAGTTGAAGGAGTTGAGGTTGGCGCCAGTCGTGCCAATCAGCGCGGCATCACCGATGCACGGGCTGAGGATGGGGATCGGGCCGGAGCTGGCCGTCTTGCCGTAGTAATAGCTCAGCACCCGCGCCACCGCGACGCGCGCATAGGCCACCGCTTCGGTCGGACGCGCAGGCGACGCCGCCACCACCGGAGCCGCAGCCACCGGAGCCGCGCCCAGCGTCACGCCGAGCAGCGCCAGCAGCCCGGC
>DASVWQ010000120.1:0-2744 GCA_036393135.1 Ktedonobacterales bacterium | reverse complement strand
GGGGCCGGAGTGGCGCAAAGCGAGGCGCAGGGCGAATCGCAAGGAATCAGGCGGCAGGAAGGACGCGCCTGAATGGCCGCAGGCGTGGGCCGACACGCGCATTGACACCGCAAGAGGGACATCCGATGATAGCAGGGCGCCTGGCGCGTACCGGCGGGTGAAGTGAGGAAGCAAGGGATGGCGACGAACCAAACAACCCGCGCAGCGACAACACCCAACGCGGAACCATCTCATGCGCAGAGTGGGTGGCGACGGCCAGAGGCCGCGCTGGCGTTTGCGCGCGAGCTGGCAGGCAATCGGGCGTTCATCGCTGGACTGGTGATCGTCAGCCTGCTGGTCTATGTTCACAATGCGCTCCACACGATTGACTACCAGGAGTTTGACGAGGCGACCTACTTTCACCGCGGCTATCTTCTTGCGCATGGCGACGTGACGGGAGCAGGCATTAGCGACCTGGGCAGTTCGCCGCTGTATATCGCCTACTACGCGCTGTGGTACCTGCTGATTGGGACATCGAATGTCTATCCGCTGGTCGTGACGAGTAGTATCCTGCTGTTGGGGGTGAGCGCGTACCTGCTATTCGGGCGCATCTTTCACCCTGTCCTGAGTTGGGCGTTCGCGCTGCTCGTCGTCATCTGGTCTGTGCCATTCGCTCCGAACAATCTCTACATCTTCGCGCCCGCATGCCTGTGGCTGAGCCTGGCGGTCCTCGGTCGGCGCCCATGGCAGCGCGGGCTGGCGGCGGCGCTGGCGCTGCTCGCCACACTCACGCGCATGGAATACTTGCCCGTCGTCCTGATCCTGCTGGCGCTGCTGTTCCTGTACGAGACGCGCCTCTTGCGGCAGCGAGCGGTCGAATGGCGCGAGCTGGCGACGGTTTACGCTCCCGCAGTGGTGATGCTGCTCGTCGGCCTCGACATGCTCCAGGCGGCGCCAACGACGCTCCAGGGTAGCTTGTCGTATGCGATCGCCTGGAGCTATACCGACTTCTACCACTGGGCGCATCCCGCGCAGTTTGATCCACTATACAGTTACGCGAATCCCTATGCGCTCTTCACCAAAGACTTTGGCCCGTTGCCACAGCAGGCGTCCTCTCTGGCGACGCTCGCTGCGATGACTCACAACATGCCGATGATGGTTCAGTACCTCAGCTTCGAGGCGAGCCGTCTCATCGCCGCATTCGGGACCGCGACGCTCGACGCGCCGCAGTGGCGCTACGACCATCTCTATACGCTATCGGTGCTGCCGAACCTGGGCGATACGCTGGGCTTCCTCGCCGGCGTGGCGGGCTTCGCCGTGATCGTGGGACTCTGCGCCATCGCGCTGCGGCGGCGGCATATCACGGTGGCTTCGGCGCTGAAAGGCAAGACGCCGATCCTGTATGGGTACATCAGCCTGATCGGACTGCTTCCGCTGCTGGCGCTGGTCAATCCACACCAGCGGTTCTTCATGCTGTACCCGCTCGCGCTGCTGCCTGTGGGTCTGGGTCTGCGGCGCATCGGGTTGGCGCTTCTCAGCTTCACGCCACGGCCAGCGACGGCGCGCTCCATTGCGCAGGGTAGCGTGGCGGTCGCGCTGCTGCTGACGCTGTTCGTCTATCTGCCACAGCCATTCGCGCAGGAGCCACCCTCAGGCCCGATGGACGCGATCACGCTCGCGTTTCTCCGCCAGCATGTGCCTGAAGGGGCCACCATCATCGGCGAGCCCGCAGACAGCTACGCCGATTACCTCATTGGCGACGGGTATCAAGTCTCCGGCATCGAGGCCGGGCCACATGCGGGAAGCGATGGCAATGTCATCTGGCACATTCTCAACGCGCAGCCAACGCTCGACAATGTGTACATCCTCTTCAATCACAACATTCCTTATAGTGGAAGCAATCCGTGGTTTACTGCCTGGAAGGCGCTCTTTCCGGAGATACCCATCACGCTGGTCGCCCAGCGCCAGAACCCGTATCTGGCGCTCTACCAGTTGTCACCGCACCTCAGCGCCCGTGTGCGCTATCTGCAACTCGTGCGGATGACACAGCAGGGGCAGCCTGGATCGTCCGCCGCTAGCCGCCTGCCGCGCTACGATAGCGTGGACTTCTCCGCTCATCTGACGTGGACGGGCGACCAGCCGCAGAATATTGTGACGCCGCAGCCCTGGCTGGTGTATGGCTGGCAGACGCAGGCGATTGTGATGTACCCGGACCTGCCCGGCGCCTGGAACATTCGTGCGCACACCGTCACGACCACGTTGCCAGCATCATGGTCCGGCAAGACGCTAGTGCTCGCGGGGGCGTTTGCGCCGTGGGAACTCAACCAGCCGCAGGCGGACGGGACACAACTCGTCTTTACCATTGCGGGGACGAGCTATCACCAGGTCGTGCAGCTACCCAATACGCCAAACCAGCAGTGGCGTCCGATTCTGATACCCTTGCCGCAGACGAGCGGACCGCTGCGTCTCCAGGTGACAGTGCTGCCGCGAAACTCGCTCCTATGGGATGACACATTGCTCAGTTTCCTGGGCGTGGCGGCGACCCCACCACCCGTCAGCGTTCCGGCGGACGGCACAGGTCACTGAGGCTGGGATAGGAAGCATTGGCGCAACGCGCGATAAGGTCGGACAGATCGAATGAGAGGAGAGAGCAGGGCGTGACAGTGTCACGGACAGACCGCGCGTCGGCGACCACCACCGCAGTCGCGGCTGGGCAGGCGCAGATGTGGCGCACGACCATTATCTCCGCGCTCTGTGTGACCGTG
>DASVWQ010000119.1:0-11589 GCA_036393135.1 Ktedonobacterales bacterium | reverse complement strand
CGCACGTGCGGAAACGACGACTGAACAGTTCTTCCTGAGATCTGGCTAGCTACCTGACGTGAAGGTATTGGTGTGCAGGTCGAAAGTAAGAGTTGCGCCAGTGTTTGTGCGCACCGACATATCACCGCCATTGACGCCAGTGATAGTCAAGCTCGTCGCACTCGTTGGCACAGTAAACGTCCCAATTGTCGTTACAGGGCCGTCACCATACCTACCCATCTCCTCACTGTAGATTGCCAGCGCTCCTTGCCCGTTGGAGCAGGTAGCTATATTCGAATTCTTGGTGCCAGCGTAGACAAGTTCCCACTGGCCATTAACAGGGCCTTGCCAGAAATTGTTGACGCTGAACTGACATGCTGGGAATGGCCCTTGATGTAATCCCTCTATGCCAGTAACTGGTGTAGCGGCAGGCGCAGACGGTGGGGGCGTGTAGTGTGTGGGTTTGGTGGCATGCGCGTTTGCCTGTGCCGTGGCGATTGCGTTCTGCTCACGTTGCAAGATGGCCGCCTTTGCCGGAGGATATTTGGCGAAAGGATTGCCGTTTGCCAGAACGGCGCCAGAACCAATGACAATTAGTAGGCCACCGACAATGGCTGCTGCCGCTACCGTGCGTGCCCGAACACGGGCATGTGACAACTTGGAGTCTGAGTCGCCCATGGTTTGCATCTCCTTAATCTAGCAACCCTGCGTTGACTGATTGGTGGCGCCGTTTTCCCAGTGAATCTCAGCCGAGTATTTGGGAGTCTGAGCGGTGCTTGACTGATTATTCAAGTCGCCCCAGAACTGTGACCACGCTTGGTTGGACGTATTGGTGTTGTAGTCGAGATCGTACTGATCCCATGGCCCATCGTACCAGACTGATCCTCCGTGATACTGGACGCCATCGAGCGCTATCTCAGTCCACTGACTAGCCTGTGCTGAACAGTAAATCTCGGGAATCGCCAGCGCTGGTGCCGCACCCCAACTGACCCACCAAACATTATCCATGATCCAGGAGTTGTTGCAACCGCCGTGTGGATTGTTGCTGGTCGTGGAGCAACCATCAGCTGAACCATAGTCAAGGTAATGTGCAGGGTCAACACTGGTGTAACCCTGAATCCAGTTGTATGCAGCGCTATAGGAACTGAAACCTGGCTCAATGTCAGACGCGCCGATGACATCGACCTGTGACTCCCACCCATTGGCATTAACCGTGTTCTGAACAGATTTTACAATGTTGGCCCACGACTGCCCAGAACTATATGAAGGCTGATACGACCCTACCCAACTGTTACTCGTTCCTACGCCTAGCTGCATAACAGATGTGCTGTCAGATCCTGTGCACACCCAGTATCCATCGGCGAACTGCACAGCTGCCGCCTCGATGTCAGAAACCTTGGCATACACGCCATTGATGAGTCGTGTATCACCGCTGTTGTCGTCCTCTCCACCGAAGTCTATGACCACTTCGCTGTTTCTGTGCGGGGAAACACCTGCATCAGACTTTCCTTGATTACAGCCAAGATTGTAAGCAGTGGAGGTGTCAGTCGTTGACATGTAAAAGCTCCAATCCGTGGTTGGTTTGGCAGCTGTGGCAAAAGACTTTGGACTTGAGGCAGTGGCTGCCACGAGTCCTGCTACGAGTCCTGCTAGTGCGAGGAGGAGTGTAGCGATACGGGTAAAACGGGGCATGTGCTCTCCTATACGCCCACTGAGATTGTCTTCAGCCCTGCTAGTCCTGTCAGCGGCTATTAGCCTGCTGCAGGGCTGAAAAACGATCTCGCCACTTCTCTGGTAAGTCGCCAGATGGGAGTATTTTAAAACGGGCGGCCTCAATAGCCAACATCATTTCATAGTAGGGGTGTGCGCCAAATTTTGCATGCAACTGGGAGTTGGACCTGTGCCAGGGGTGAGGAGCGGCGGCTAGACGATGATGGCCAGGTTGGGCTGGAATCGTCCCTCGTACCATGTCCGCTCTGCCGCGAAGTCGCGCCGCGCCGCCGTTGTCATACTCACCTCTCCGCTCCATGCTGACGGCGCCGCTCATTCGCGCGCCCTTCGCAGTATGCCACAGGCGCCACGGCGGAGTCGCGCGCCTACCAGCGCAGGTGGGCGTAGGAGACGCGGCGGGCGGAGATGAGGGTGATGAGGGCGGCGCCGAGGCCGACGCAGCCGACGATCACCGAGACGACCCCGCCTGCCACGGGCAGCGTCTTGAGCAGCGAGAGGATGAAGACGCCGAGCAGCGATGAGCCAAGCAGCGATGGCTCGCGCCGCCGTCGCAGCCCGCGCAGCAGCGAGGCGCCCAGCCAGCTCCCGAAGGCGACGGTCCCTGTGACCCAGGCCAGCCAGAGCAGCGCGCCAATCGCCAGTGTCAGCGGGATGCCCAGGCAGGTCAGGAAGAGCGCGACCGCCAGCACGACCCCCAGCAGGCCGATCAGCGCGCCAGAGAAGCCGCTCACCAGGAAGCGCCGCGCAATGGTGTAGCGCACGTGGCCCACCGCTTCGGGGACGAAGGCGGTTAGCCCAAATGTCGCGCTGACCCAGAAGAGCAGGCTCAGCCAGAAGGAGCTGGTCTCTGGCGCGAGCGGATGGAACCACGATGGCGCCGGATGGCTGGGGAACAGGGAGACGTTCGACGCTGGCGCGGACTGGTCGGCAAGCCCGCCCGGCTGGATGATGACGCGCCCGCCGACCGCGTGGAGTTTGCCCTGGACATGGCCGCCCGGCTGGACAGTGATATTCCCACCTACCGCTGTCGCATCGCCATCCACCTCGCCCGCGACGATCACGTTGCCGCCGATGGCCTGCGCGTTGCCCTGCACATGTCCCGCCACGGTCACGCTGCCGTCGATGGCCTGCGCGTCGCCACACACCCACATGCTGGCGGGGACCAGCAGGTTGGAGCCGATGGCGCCGATGGTCTGGGTAGTGCAGGCCAGCGCGGGGCGACCGCTCGCCCCGATCTCGCCGACTGGCTGCCCGCTGCGTGGGCCGACACCGAAAGCGCTCAGCCAGCGAGTGGTGAGCAGCGGCAAGCGCGTGCCCTGCGGGATCAGCGAGATGACCTGAGGCGTGGCGGCGGCGGCCCAGATGAGCAAGCCTAGCAGCGCCAGCAGCGCCGTGACGGCGCGCCGACGGTTCCGCGCGATAGGGCGCTCGCGTGGGGCGCGCGGTGAGAGCGCCTCGTCTGGTGGCATTAGGAGCGTCATGGGGCGATCACCGTCCGCGAGCAGGGGGCTTGCGCCCGTGTGTCGCCTGTCGGGCCATTAGCCAGAGCAGCGGGACCAGCGCGGCGAGCATCGCTACCCAGGCGACGCCGAAACCGCTGATGAGGCCATCTGTCGCGTCACTGATCGTCGCGCCGAGACTCATCACCAGCAGCGCCGCGCTGATGATGGCGGCGAGCGCGGCCAGCAGCGTCCACGGCGCAAAGACCGTCAGCGCCACCAGCGCGGCGCCACTCAGGATGATGAGCGCGAGGTAGATGCGGGCGAGGCGGCGGATGTGGGCGCGGCTGCGACGGGCGCGCATCTCGCGTGGGTCCGGGCCAGGCGGCGTCGTCGCCACGCGCTCCATCACGCGGGCGGTGAAGTCGGCGGATGTGCGCGGCGGAGGCGGCATGCGCACGATTGGCGGGTCGGAGCGGCGCTGCTGCATCGCGAATGGCGCGGGCAGCGACAGCGCCGGGCGCGAGACGCCGACAGTCGCGCGCGTGGCCGGTGTGGAGCGGTCGGTGGTGAGCTGTCGGGCAAGGTCCACAACGGCGTCCATCACACGGCGCCTAGTTGCGGCCCCCCGCAGCCGACTGGCGCTGTGTATCATTGGAGTCCTCGCTGGCGAGCGTCATATCGAGACCTTGCGCTTTGAGCGCGCGGGCGACCAGCTCGCGGGCGCGGTGGAGGCGCGCCTTGACGAGCGCGGAGGTCAGGTTCAGCATCTCCGCAATCTCTTCATACGAGAGGTCGTACCAGTAGCGCAGCACCAGCACCACGCGGTACTTGTGCGGCAGCGCGCTCAGCACCTTCTGCATCTCGTCGGACGCCTCGACCTGCAACGCCGCCTGTTCGGGGCCAGCGCCAAGGTCGGCGATCCATTCGAGGAAGGGCGCGTTCTCCAGCGGCAGCGCCAGAAAGCGGCGGCGGCGGAGCTGGTCAATCGAGAGGTGCGACGCGATGGAGAGCAACCAGGTGCTGAAGCGCCGCCCCTGCTGGTAGGTGTGGAGCTGCGTGTACGCGCGCACAAACGTCTCCTGCGCCACGTCTTCGGCTTCTGTTGGGTTGCCGAGCATGCGATACGCGACGTTGAAGACGGGATCCTTATATTTTTCCACAATTGTGGCGAACGCCTGCTGGTCATGTTTCAACGCGCGCGTGACCAGCGCGGCGTCTTCGGAGAGATCAGCGGTGTGAATGGCGCTAGCGCCTTCCGTTCGACTCCGCGGAGCAGAGCGAGCCAGAATCTTCCCAGCGTCCAGTGCGACCCCATCGTGTCTCACCCGGCGCCTCCTTCATGCGTGTACGCTCGGCGGCTGCGACCCATCGAATGGGTTCGGGGCCACCTGCGGCGAAGGGCGCGTTGACCTATTGGCCGCGCGCTGCCCGTCACATCATCGTGTACGCGCCATAGTGGATCCGGGTTGCAAGTGTGCCAGCCGCTCTCAGGACGGTTTCAGTTCTGAGCGCGGCAGATACGCGCCGCGCTCATTGCTATACAAAGCATAGCAGGGGCCAACTTGAAAGTCAGTGGCGGTGGTCACAATTTCGCCGTGCGTTCGGTTGCTGGCGCCGCTTGGCGCGGGGTCGCGCGGCGTGCTACGCTGTCCCATGCGCGTGGGCGCGGTCTGGCTTGACGCCAGCGCGGCCTATGGGATCACTGACGACCGAAGAGGAGACGCCCTCATGAGCGATGACGCTACTCAGCGTGACGATACGGCGGATGAAGCGGCGCGAGCTGAGGCCCAGCGCTGGCGTGACGGTGTGTATCGCCGCGCGGTGGAGCGGGCGGGCGAGCGTGAGTCGCGCTTCACCACCAGCTCCGAGCTGGAGATTCAGCCGCTCTACACGGCGGCGGACCTTGCGGGATGGGACCCGGCGGAGGCGCTGGGCTTCCCCGGCGAATATCCCTACACGCGCGGCGCCCAGCCGACGATGTATCGCGGGCGACTCTGGACGATGCGCCAGTATGCCGGCTACGCCACCGCCGAGGAGTCGAACCGTCGCTATCGCTATCTGCTGGAGCAGGGCGGCTCTGGCCTCTCAGTCGCCTTCGACCTGCCCACCCAGATGGGCTACGATGCCGACCATCACCTGGCGGAGGGCGAGGTGGGCAAGGTTGGCGTCTCGATCTCCAGCCTGGAGGACATGCGGACGCTCTTCGATGGCATCCCGCTGGAGCGCATCACCACTTCGATGACCATCAACGCGACCGCCGCGATCCTGCTGGCGCTCTACGTCGCGGTGGCGCGCGAGCAGGGCGCCGACGCGCGCAAGCTCTCCGGCACGGTGCAAAACGACATCCTCAAAGAGTACATCGCGCGCGGCACCTATATCTATCCGCCCGCGCCGTCGATGCGCATCATCACCGACCTGTTCCGCTATTGCGCCGACGAGATCCCGCGCTGGAACACGATCAGCATCAGTGGCTACCACATCCGCGAGGCAGGCGCGACGGCGGCGCAGGAGATCGGCTTTACGCTGGCCAATGGTATCGCCTATGTGCGCGCGGCTATCGACGCGGGCCTGGATGTAGACGGCTTCGCGGGGCAACTCTCGTTCTTCTTCAACTCGCACAACCTGTTCTTCGAAGAAGTCGCCAAGTTCCGCGCGGCGCGGCGGATGTGGGCGCGCATCATGCGCGAGCGCTTTCACGCCCGGCAGGATCGCTCGCAGATGCTGCGCTTCCACACGCAGACGGCTGGCTCGACGCTGACCGCCCAGCAACCCGACAACAATATCATGCGGACGGCGTACCAGGCGATGGCGGCGGCGCTGGGCGGCACACAGTCGCTGCACACCAACGCGAAGGACGAGGCGCTCTCGCTGCCAACCGAGGACGCCGCCCTGCTGGCCCTGCGCACGCAGCAGGTGCTGGCCTATGAGACGGGCATCGCTGACACCATCGACCCGCTGGCCGGCTCCTACTATGTCGAGGCGCTGACCGATGATCTGGAGCGGCGCGCCTGGGACTACATCGAGAAGATCGACGCGCTGGGTGGCAGCGTGCGGGCGGTGGAGCAGGGCTACATCCAGCGCGAGATCGAGGAGGCGGCGTACCGCTACCAGCGCGATCTGGATGATCGGCGGCGCATTGTCGTCGGGGTGAACAAGTTCGAGACAGCGGAGTCGAAGCTGCCGCCGCTGCTAAAAGTGGACGCGGAGGCCGGGCGGCGCCAGGCGGCGCGTGTGGCGGCGCTGCGGGAGCGGCGCGACAATGCCGCCGTCGGGGCAACGCTGGCCGCGCTGGAGGAGGCGGCGCGCGGCTCCGCCAACCTGATGCCGCGCATCCTGGCCGCCGTGGAGGCCTATGCCACGCTGGGCGAGATCAGCGACCGCTTGCGGGTAGTCTTTGGCGAGCAGCGCGAGGAGCGGCGCGTCTGACTGGTTGCTGCGGACGTTGACGTGGGCTGATAGAATAGCACGCATGACTGTCCTTCCCCGCACGCCAGGCGATAGCGCCTGAGGAGGCCCGCTTCATGCGCGAGCCAGAGACCGCGACGCAGCCGTCGCCCGCGCCCAGCCTTGTGATTCGTTCTGACGCCCTGCCTATGGTGATCCTGAATCCAGTCAGCAACAACGGGCGCGCTGCGCGGCTGAGGCGCCCGCTGGAGCGCGCCCTGACGGGCGGGCGGGGTGAGCTGGCCCTGACCACCGCGCGCGGCGACGCAACCCGGCTGGCGGCTGAGGCGGCGCGCGCCGGGCGCCCGGTGGTCGCGGTCGGCGGCGATGGCCTGATCCACGAGGCCGCCGAGGGTGTGCTGTCCAGCGGCGTCACGGTCCCGTTCGGTGTCATTCCAGCAGGCAACGGCAACGACTTCGCGACGTATGTGGCCTTCGCGCCGACCGACATGACCCACGCGCTGGAGGTCGCCCTCACCGCGCCAATCCAGATGATGGATGTTGGCGTCATCAATGGCCGCCACTTCGTCAACGCCATCAGTGTTGGGCTAGATGCGAACGTCTCCATCGCGTCAGAGCGTTTCAAGCGACTGGGATTCCGCGGGCAGGCGCTCTACATGACCTCGGCGCTCTCAGAGTTGCTCTTTCACTATGATGGCTGCCCCACGTTGACTGTCCAGTGCGATGACGCCGAGCCGATTCACCACGAGTTCGTGCTGGTCGCGGTGAGCATTGGGCCAGCCTATGGCGGCGGCTTCATGATCAACCCCGGCGCCGACCCGCAGGATGGCCTTTTCGATGTGTGCATCATCCGCAAGCCACATGTGTTGCGGGCGCTGCGCCTGCTGCCGGTGGTCGAGCGCGGCGAGCATCTCAGCGAGCCAGAAGTGACCATCGTGCGAGCGCGGCGTGTCTCGCTGGCCACCGCGAAGCCCGCCAACTCGCAGGAAGACGGCGAAATATCCTCCGATACCCGTTTTGAGGTCGCCATTCGTCCGGGCGCGCTGGCGTTGCGGCGCGGGACGCCGCCCGACAGGCGCTAGCCGATTCGCGCGCGTTGGGAGAGAATGGAAGGGATGAGGGGGGCGCTGATGTGTTAGGCTCCCTCGTGGCCTCTCGTGGGATGCGCGCTGGCTCATGCTCACATCTCCGGCGCGCGTCCCGCATACACGTAAGGAGTAGCCCGTGTCGGCGTCTGATGATGGCCTGCGCGCTGGCGCGGCGGAACGTGACCTCGCGCGGGACGCTGAGGCGCTACGGGAGCGTATTCGCCAGGCCGACCGCGAATACTACGAACTGGACAGCCCGACCATCTCCGACGCCGAGTACGATAGCCTGATGCGCGCCCTCCGCGCCCTCGAAGCGGAGCATCCCGAGCTGGTCACGCCGACCTCGCCGACCCAGCGGGTCGCTGGCGAGGCGGCCACCGGCTTTGCGAAGTTTCGCCACCTGACACGCATGCTGAGCCTGGCGACCGTTCGCACGCCCGATGAACTGATCGCCTGGCGCGACCGCGCGCAGCACATCCTGCCCGAAGCGACGTTCCGCTATGTTGGCGAGCCGAAGATCGATGGCCTGAGCATGAACCTGGTCTATCGCAATGGCGCGCTGCGGGTGGGCGCCACACGCGGTAATGGTGAGATTGGCGAGAACGTCACCGCCAACGTGCGCACCATCGCTGTCATCCCGAAGACGCTGGATGCGAAAGGCGGCGCGCCGATTCCCGCGCAGGTGGAGGTGCGCGGCGAGATCTACATGCTGCGGGCCGACTTCGAGGCGCTCAACGAGCGACTGGCCGACGAGGCGCGGGAGGCGGGCGCCGAGCCACGACTCTTCGCCAACGCGCGTAACTCCGCCGCTGGCTCGCTGCGGCAGAAGGATCCCGCGATGACCGCCCAGCGCCCGCTCTCGTTCCTCGCCTATCAGATAGCCTCTATCGAGGGGGCGCCGGAGCCGGAGAGCCAGTGGGAGGCGCTGGCATGGCTGCGCGCGTGGGGCTTCGCGGTCAGCCCGCTCGCCACCCAACTGGCGACGCTGGAAGAGGCGCAGGCTTACGCCGAACGCATGAGCCAGATGCGCTTCGAGGTGCCATACGACATCGACGGCGCGGTCATCAAGATCGATGAGCGCTGGCAGCAGCAGGAGCTGGGCGTCGTCGCGCGCGACCCGCGCTGGGGTATCGCCTACAAGTTCCCGCCGAGCGAGGCCAATACCCGCCTGCTGGACATCGTGGTCACTGTTGGGCGGACCGGCGCGCTGATTCCCAATGCGCGGCTGGAGCCGGTGCAGATAGGCGGCGTCACAGTCTCCAACGCCACGCTCTTCAACGCCGATGAGGTCGCGCGCAAAGACCTGCGGATCGGCGATATGGTGGTGGTGCAGCGCCACGGCGACGTAATTCCTGGCGTGGTGAAGGCGCTGGTCGAGTTGCGCGATGGCTCGGAGCAGGTCTGGGAGTTTCCGACGGCCTGCCCCATCTGCCACACACCCGCCGTGCGCAACGAGGACGAGAAGGTGACGTATTGCCCGAACCTGGTGTGTCCGGGCAGGCGACTGGAGGGTTTGCAGCACTTCGTCAGCCGCGGCGCGATGGACATCCAGGGGATGGGCGCGATGATCGTCCTGCGGCTGGTGACGGCGGGGCTGGTAGTGGATCCCTCCGACTTCTACCGGTTGACGCTGGATGACCTGCTGGGGCTGCCGGGCTTTCAGCGGAAGAGCGCGACCAACCTGCTCGCCGCCATCGAGGCCAGCAAGGCGCGGCCCTTCGAGCGTGCGCTTTTTGGCCTGGGTATCCGCTATGTGGGCGAGAAGGCGGCGGAGACGCTGGTGAGCTTCTTCCACGATAGCGACGCGCTGCTGGCGGCGAGCGAGGAGGAGATCGCCGCGCTGCCAGGGATTGGCCCGCGCATCGCCCAGAGCGTCTACCAGTGGGTGAACGACGAGGAGAACCGCGCGTTGGTCGGGCGGCTGAAGGCGGCGGGGCTGACGCTAGCCGCGCCCGCCGATGTCGAAGTGGTGGGCGATGGGGCGCCGCTAGCGGGCCAGACGTTCCTGCTGACCGGCTCGCTGGAGCGGCTGACGCGCGGGCAGGCCGAGGATGCCATTCGCGCGCTGGGTGGCAAGGTCGCTGCGAGCGTGACCAAGACGCTGAGTCACCTGGTCGTCGGCGCAGCGCCGGGTAGCAAGCTGGCGAAGGCGGAGAAGCTGGGCATCGCCATCCACGATGAGCAGTGGCTCGTGGATCTGCTGGCGGCCCAGAACGCGATGCCCGATGAACGGCGGCGGGCGCGCTGAGCGTCTGCCGCGCGACGCTAGTTCAGGAATCGGAAGCTCTGCGCCATCTGGTCGAGCGTGGCGCTGTCGCCGGGCAGCGCGTCGGTGCTGATGGTGTAGAAGTACGCGCCATGCACGACATAGTAGTCGCTGTGGATGACGGTGAGGCTGGAGCCTGATGCGCCTCCGGGCTGCGAGACAGGTGTGTCGCGATAGCCTGGCTGTCCGCCCACAGTGGTCTTAATCAGGTTCTTGTTGGACTTCATGCTGTTGGCGTTCTGGGCGATGCCTGGATTGCTCATGTCGAGAATGTTGATCGTCAGCGACGAGAGTTGTGAGCCGGGTAGCGCGGTCGAGCCAGTGCGCGTGATGATGAGGATCAGCGGGGCGGTCGCCGAGGGCTGCGGCGAGGAGTTGACCTGCCAGCCAGCGGGATAGGTGACACTGAAGTTGTACTTCTGGTTGGCGTAGACGCCACTGGGCAGGCTCGTCGAGCCGCACGCGCTCAGCGCTAGTATCGCGAGCAGCGCCAGCGTCACGAGCCAGCGCCGGGGCAGGCCAGTCATCGCGCTCAAACGCATTCGGTTGATTCCCTTCCCGCTTAACCAATGGAGCGTTGTCGCCTGAAGGCGCGGCAAGTATACCGCTGGCGCCAGTGGCCGTCAATCGGCATGGCGCAAGTGGTGGGCGCAAGTGGTGGGCGCTCAGCCGCTGGTGTCGCGGTCGGGGGTGTGCGACTCGGCGAAGAGTTGCGCCAACACGCGCATCGTGACATCGGGGGGTATTTCATCATACTCGGCGAGTGAGCGGATGCGCCGGACGAGGTGGTGGAACATCTTGTCCACCAGCCGCTCGCCGAAGCGCTCGATGATAGCCCGCTGGCGATCGGTCAGTCCGTCGAGTTGGGCCAGCGCAAGCGCCAGCTCCTGCTGCTGCGAGCGGTCCACATGGTGGCGCAGCGCGGCGATGCCAGGCGCCGCCAGCCGGATGGTCTGGGCGCGGGAGTAGTCGCGCATGCCCTCAGCGATGATCTGGCGCGCCTGCTCGATGTCGCGCTGGTGGCCGCGCAGGGCGGCGACGACAGCAGGGTCAGCGTGGGCGTCGAAATCAGCCGCATCGCGCAGGGAATCGAGGGTCAGCAGCGTGACACCGGGCGTCTCTCCAGCGTCGGCGGCGACATCAGCGGGTACGGCGAGGTCCACGATCAGCAGTGGCGCCGGGCGGCTGGCGCGGGCGCGCTCTATGGCGGCGCGCTCCAGCACGACATGCGGCGCGGCGGTGGCGCTGATGATGAGGTCCACCCTGGCGATGGCTGCCTCGATCTCCGCCAGGGCGACCGCCTGGCCGCCGAGTTGACTGGCCAGCGCCTCCGCCGAGGCCAGTGAGCGGTTGGCGACCAGTGTCCCGCCGATGCCCTCAACCTGGAGCAGCTTGCCGCTGAGCTGATTCGTGCGCCCTGCGCCAATTAGCAGGGCGGTCTTGTCGCGCAGCCCGCCGAGCGCCTCGCGCGCCGCGCGCACCCCCAGCCCCGCCACCGAGACATCGGCGCGGGTGATGTCGGTCTCTGCGCGCACGCGCTTGCCAATCTTCAGGGCGCCAGTGAAAACGCTGCGCAATTCCTCACCGACCACGCCAGCGCTCTCCGCCGCGCCGAGCGCCGCGCGCGTCTGCCCCAGGATTTGCGGCTCGCCAATCACCATCGAGCGCAGGCCGGCAG